>NZ_AWFE01000057.1:0-92116 GCF_003263315.1 Hyphomonas sp. GM-8P | reverse complement strand
TGTGCCAGCGGGCAACACGCAGCAGGTTCCAGACCAGCCATGGCCAGAAGATCGGCCAGACATGGTTGAAGAAGCGCTGGAGATCAGGATGCATGGGCTTGAAGATAGGTGCCGCCCGAACCTGTAGGATTGAATGCCATCCCACCGTGTCTTCCCGGAAGGCGCGCAGCATTGATCCGGGGGCCGATCCTGTCGCGGCAACACTGAAAATGCGTCCCGACGATTTGCTCCGTAAATTCCGGAATGGCAGGCAAGGGACGGGGATGGGCCCCCGGCTATCCCCAATTCCGGTTGACGCCGCGACAGGCCCGGACCGATTCGAATTCGCTCTGTTCGGGCGGGCTGATTCTGCTAGGGTTCGCGGTGAGGAAACACCAAAAACAGGACAGAGAGGCCAGCGCCATGAGTGCCGACATGAATTTCACCATGACAATCAACGGGAAAGCCGTCGCCGGGACCGAAAAATTCGGTGTCGAGAACCCGGCACTTGGCGAAGTCTTCGCCGAAGCCCCGAATTGCACGCAGGCGGAGCTGGACGAAGCCGTCGCCGCTGCCCGCGCCGCGCTGCCAGCCTGGCGCAAGACGCCGATCGAGAAGCGCAAGGAAGTCATGCTCGCGATTGCCGGTGTGATTGCGCAGAACGGTGAGGAACTGGCGCGCCTGTTGACCAGGGAACAGGGCAAGCCGTTCGAGCAGGCAATGGGCGATGTTCTTGGCGGCGCGCACTGGTTCGCCGAGACAGCCAAGATGGATATTCCGGAAATCGTCTCGCAGGACGATGACGAGCGCTACACCGTCACCCGCTATGAGCCGATTGGCGTTGTGGCGGCCATTGTGCCGTGGAACTTCCCGATCATCCTGGCCGCATTCAAACTGGCGCCCGCTCTGCTGGCCGGCAACACGGTCGTGCTGAAGCCCGCGCCGACCACGCCGCTGACCACGCTGCGCCTCGCTGAACTGATCCGTGACGTGGTTCCGGCCGGTGTGCTGAACGTCGTGTCCGGGGATGACCGTCTCGGACCGTGGCTGACCGGCCATTCCGGCATCGACAAGATCAGCTTCACCGGATCGACCCAGACAGGCCGCAAGGTCATGGAGGGCGCCTCCAAGGAGCTGAAGAAGGTCACGCTGGAACTCGGCGGCAACGATGCAGCCATCGTGATGCCGGATGTGAATGTCGAAGCCATTGCACAGGAACTGTTCTGGGCGGCGTTCCAGAACACCGGACAGATCTGTATCGCAACCAAGCGCATGTATGTGCACAAGGACATCTATGAGCCGCTGAAGACGGCGCTGGTGGAATATGCCAAGACCGTGAAAGTGGGCGATGGCTCGCAGCAGGGCACGCAGATCGGCCCGATCCAGAACAAAGCCCAGTACCAGCGCGTGCTGGACCTGATTCAGGATTCAAAGGACAAGGGCTACAAGTTCCTGATTGGCGGTGAAGCCTCGGAGGCGCCCGGTTATTTCGTGCCGGTCACCATCCTCGACAATCCGCCGGAAGACGCGCGCATCGTGCAGGAGGAACAGTTCGGTCCGGTCCTGCCGCTGATGTCGTTCGAAAATCTTGATGAAGTCGTCAGCCGTGCGAATGACACGATCTACGGCCTCGGCGCCTCTGTCTGGAGCGCCGACATCGCCAAGGCACAGGAAATCGCGGACCAGTTGGAAACCGGTACGGTCTGGATCAATGAAACCCAGCACCTGTCGCCGCATGCCTCGTTTGGCGGCGCCAAACAGTCGGGCATCGGCAGCGAAGGCGCCGAGCATGGCCTGCTGGAATTCTGCCAGGCCAAGACGACGAACATCCGCCGGAACGCTGCCTTCGTCTGAGACGGCAGTTCGGAAGCTTTACGGCGAATGTTATTGAATAGAGAGGCGAGCGCGTGAAGGCGGGCTCGCCTCTGCTTTGCGGCCCCTGAAAATGAGTTGACCGCCGTCACGTCAGGTGCGGTTGCGGTGATGCGGTTCGGGCCGGATTTGGAAGGAAGAAGTATTGGAACCCTATTTTTACCGGAAAGAGGATTCCGTCATCGCGACGGAGAATGGTGCAGGCCCCTGGGATCCGCGCATGCTGCATGGCGGAGCGCCGTCGGCCCTGATCGCCAGCATTGTCGAAGACCTGCCCAGCGAAGTGCCGATGTCGGTGACGCGCCTGACAATCGACCTGCAACGGCCGGTGCCGGTCGGGCCGCTGGACATCGATGTCAACATCACGCGCGAAGGCCGGAACATTCAGACCTCGGAAATCATTCTCTCGGCAAACGGCAAACAGGTAGTGCGCGCCGCGGCGCTCAAAATCCGCAAGGCCGATCTGGACCTGCCGGCTGAAGTGGCGATGCCGAATGGTGCTAGCCAGATACCGGAGACACCGCTGGAGTTCCCGCTCTCCGTGGGATTCAACACGGCGGTGGAAATGCGCACGGAAGACCCGAACACGACATCTCGCAAAGCGGTCTGGTTCCACATCAAACGGCCATTCCTGGACACGCGGGCGACGACGCCAATTATGCGGGCGGCGGCGACGGGCGATTATTGCAACGGCTTCGGCTCATCCCTGAACTTTGAGGAGTGGACCTATATCAACGCGGACCTGACCCTTCATTTCGTGCGCGAGCCTGTGGGGGAATGGATCAAGCTGGAGGCCAATTCCTGGATCAGTCCGGATGGGCGCGGGCTCGGCTTCGGGGAATTGTCGGACCAGCATGGCCCTTTCGGCCGAGCCGTCCAGTCGCTGGTGATTGCCAAGCGCTGAGCCGGGTGCGTGCAAGGCGGGCTTTGCCGTGGTGGAAAGCTCGCCTATACGCGCGCCATGACGACCTTTCCGTTTGAGATCAAGGCCCGCGAGGGCAAGGCGCGCACAGGGCTGCTGAAGACGCCGCGGGGCGATATCCGTACGCCGGCCTTCATGCCTGTCGGCACCGCCGGTACGGTGAAAGCGCTCTATATGGACCAGGTGAAAGAAGCCGGGGCCGACATTATCCTCGGCAACACCTATCACCTGATGCTGCGCCCCGGTGCCGAGCGGGTGCATCGTCTCGGCGGCCTGCACAAATTTGCCCATTGGGACGGCCCGATGCTGACCGACAGCGGCGGCTTCCAGGTGTGGAGCCTTGCCCAGCTGCGCAAGATGGATGCCGACGGGGTCACTTTTCAGAGCCATATCGACGGCTCCACCCACCGGCTGACGCCTGCGCGCAGCATCGAGATCCAGGCGGATCTTCTCGGCGCAGATATTTCGATGCAGCTGGATGAGTGCACCGATTATCCGTGCACGCATGAGGCAGCGGAAGAGAGCCTTGAGCTGTCCCTGCGCTGGGGCGAGCGGAGCCTTGAAGCATTCGGGGAACGGGACACGCAAACCCTGTTCGGCATCATCCAGGGCTCGAACTTCGCTGACCTGCGCGAGCGGTCGGCGAAGGGTGTCGTCTCTCAGGGCTTTGGTGGCATCGCGCTGGGCGGCCTCGCCGTGGGTGAGGGACACGCACAGATGTGCGAAACGATCGACATGACGGTGCCGCACCTGCCGGACGCCGTGCCGCGCTATGTGATGGGTGTCGGCAAGCCGATTGACCTTGTCGAGAGCGTGGCGCGGGGAATCGACATGTTCGACTGTGTGTTGCCGACGCGCTCTGGCCGCCATGGTCAGGCCTGGACTTGGGCCGGGCCGATCAATGTGAAGAACGCCAAGTTTGCCGAAGATCTCTCACCGCTGGACGAGGCCGTCGATTGCCCGGCCAGCCGAGACTATCCGAAGGCCTATTACCACCACTTGTTCCGGGCGGGGGAGTATCTAGGACCAATGCTGCTCAGCTGGCACAACACGGCTTTCTTCCAGGCGCTGATGCAGGAGATCCGCGCCGCCATTGCCGAGGGCCGGTTTGAAGCCCTGAGAACCCGCCTGCAGACGGCCTGGGCCTCGACCAAGTCCAGACCCCGGGCCGAAGAGGGCGCCGAGGGCTAGTCCGGCGTGTCGCCTTTGAAGACGGTCTTGTCGGGTTCCGGCACGATCGGGTTCGGCCGGGCAGGCGGCGGACAGTCACGGGCGAGGCCGATCCCTTTCAGATACGCCCGCCGCTGGGCGCCGAGCTTGTAGGCCCGGTTGTACTTCTTCTGATAGGCATAGGCGCCCGTTGCGCGGCGGACGAGGCTGCGGAAGGGAATCAGGCTGCTGGCGGTGGATGAGATCGTGTCGAGCGCCGCATCGGAGGCTTCGTCGGCCAGTTTTTCCGTGCGCAGGCGTTCGTCAGGATTTTCCGTGTCCCAGTCCGGCCCGAGCGCCGCGTCCAGTTCCGCCAGGGTCAGCGTGATTTCCAAACAGCTGATGTCCTCGGGCACGTCATACGGGCTTTCGATGTCCTTCAGGATGGGCGGAATCGGATCCCGCTTCAGGTTCAGGTCCTCCAGTGGAGACATGGCGGCATCGGGAA
This sequence comes from Hyphomonas sp. GM-8P, assembly GCF_003263315.1. NCBI lineage: Bacteria > Pseudomonadati > Pseudomonadota > Alphaproteobacteria > Hyphomonadales > Hyphomonadaceae > Hyphomonas > Hyphomonas sp. GM-8P. The sequence continues at coordinate 87,686 of NZ_AWFE01000057.1, read as the reverse complement.
GGCCGTCCTTGGTTTGGGTGTAGGCGCTGCCGGCCGCCGTTTCGGTGTTCTTGACCACACCGTCGGAGCCGGCTGCGTTTTCCCCAGGGGCAGGTTCCGGGCTGCTGGCGCAGGCGGCGGCCAGCATGACGACGGGCAGGAGCAGGATGGAATATCTCATGATTTCAGTTTGAGCGGATAAATGTGGCGACTTGTGACGATTGGGTGCAGGCGGGTGTTGACCAGTCCCGAACCCTTCTCTAAATGGGCCGCTCTGGCGTGCCCTTAGCTCAGCTGGTAGAGCAACTGACTTTTAATCAGTAGGTCACAGGTTCGAACCCTGTAGGGCACACCATTTTATCCTCTCACTCTCCCTTCACATGGTTATCGTACCAGCCAACATAGCGCTGGTAACGGTCGGCGACAAAGCTGGGCCGCCCGATAGAGTGATCTTCGCCCGGATACACCACAAGCCCCGTTTCGATGCCGCGCTTGCGAAGGGCCTGGTACATTTCCTCTGAATTGAGAATCGGCACGTTCCAGTCGGCCCCTCCGCCGATGAACAGGCTGGGCGTCGTCACATTGCCGATTTGGAAGAAGGGTGAAATCCGGTGCCATTCGGACTGGTTTTCCCATGGCAGGCCGAGTTCCATCACCCATTCGCGCTGATAGATGTCGTGACCATAGTTTGCCGTGTAGTTCGCCTCACTGGCGCCGCTGACAGCGCCTTTGAACCGGCCAGTCTTGGTGATCACATAGTTGGTGAGAATGCCGCCATAGGACCAGCCACCGACGCCGAGACGGTCTTCATCCGCCAGTCCCATCTCCACAGCCTTGTCGACGCCGGCCATGACGTCGATGAAATCCCGGTTGCCCCAGTCGGCCCAGATCGCTGACGCATAGTCCTGACCGCGCCCGCTGGAACCGCGCGGATTGACCATGACCGTCGTATAGCCATTGGCGGCGTAGAACTGGGCGAAGGGATCAAAGCTGTAATCGAACTGCGACACAGGGCCACCATGGATGCGCAGGATGGCAGGCGGCACGGAGCCTTCAGCCATACCGATTGCCGGGTAGATGAATTCCTGCACCGTATCGCCGTCGGGATTGGTGAAATCCACAAATTGCGGCTCCGACAGGGTGACCTGGTCCAGCAGGTCTGCATTCGTGTACGTGACCTGGCTGAGCTTGCCGCGCCGGTCCTGCCAGAACACGTCACCCGGCACGGTGGGGGTCGAGATGACGGCGGCCATCGTGCCTTTGGGGCCTTCTTCGAAACTGCTGACCGCGAGGGCGCCGTCGATGACTTTCTGGATCGATTTCTTCCGCAGGTCATAGGCCGACACGGGCTGCGTGCCGGAATCTTCGCTCAGGAAAAAGATGGAGCGCCCGTCCGCAGAGAAAGTGGGTGCGTAGACGTTCCGGTCCAGCGCCTCGGTCAGAACCTGCTCCTTGCCGCCCTCAGCGGGCACGGTGGCCAGGTGGATGGTGGCGTACCAGATCAATTCCGGCTGGGTCTGGGCCGTATAGGCGACGGTCTGGCCGTCAGGGCTCCAGTCCGGAGACGAATCTGTCCCCGGGTTGAAGGTCAGCTGCCGGGGATCGGACGGGGCGTCTGCAGTATCCGCAGACACCACGAAGATGTCGGAATTGGCGTTCGCGTCAGGCTCTTCCGTGTGATTGCTGGTATAGGCGATTTCCATGCCATCAGGGCTCCAGTCCGGCTCGCTGTCATCCTGCTGTCCGAATGTGAGTTGGACCGGGGCTTCGTCCCGTCCCGCGATCACATAGATATGGGTATAGGTGCGGCCCAGATAGCCGACGCCATCTTCTTTGAACTGCAGGCGGTCGATGACGTAAGGGTGCTCCTTCGGCGTTTCGCCATTGGCTTTTGCTTCCCGGTCCGCCTTGTCGTTTTCGCTCTCGTCCGTGATCAGCAGGGCCATGCGCTGACCATCCGGCGCCCATTCGAAGCCGTCGACGCCTTGCGTGACGTCTGTATAGGCCATGGCCTCGCCGCCGCGCATGTCCAGCGTCCAGACCTGCTTGGTCGCATCTTCGTCGAGATCGTCACGGGCGGCCAGGAAGGCGAGCTGGGTTCCATCAGGGCTCCATTGCGGATCGCTGGCGCTGTAGGTCTCGCCTGTCATTGGCAGGACGGTGCCGTCCTCCACCGAAGCCATCCAGACCTGGGTAAAGGATTTGTCCTTGTCCATGTCATTGCGTTTGACCGTGTAGGCTGCCCATTTGCCGTCCGGGCTGAGATCGACGGAGGAGACATCCCGGATCGCGAGCAGGTCGTCGACCGTGATTGCGCGCATTTCCTGTGCGGCGCCGGGGCTGGCAGCCAGCGCAAGAAGGGCACAGAGGCTGAGGGATGACTTCAGATATTTCATGGGAACGCTCCTCGAAGAGAACGGAAAGCTTACTCTCTTCCTGAGGCGCGGCAATGGCGCGCTGAAACCCCAGTTTGCCGCACCGGTCAGGGCTGTTATATGCGCGCTTTCACCGCGAGGAGTCGGTATGGACAGCGCTGTCCGCAAGACAATCAGGGAAGAGCTGCTGCACCGGCTGTCCGGCGGGCGGGTGATGCTGATGGGCATCCTGAACGTCACCCCCGATTCCTTTTCGGATGGCGGCGAACATTTCGGCCTGACCAATGCCATCCAGCATGCCGAACAGATGCGCATTGATGGGGCCGACATCATCGACATCGGCGGCGAGTCGACCCGGCCGGGCGCTGAGAACGTAGATGCCGCAGAAGAGTGGCGCCGTGTGTCCGGAACGATTGCGTCGCTGTCGGCCTCAGGCGCACTGCCTCTGTCCATCGATACCTACAAGGCGTCAGTCGCCCGCCAGGCAGCAAAAGCCGGTGCCGTGATCATCAATGACGTCTGGGGCATGACACGTGATCCTGACATGGCTTCAGCCGTGTCCGAGACGGATAGTCTTGTCGTGGTGACGTACAATCGCGGCAAGGCGGACGGCGCGATCAATCTGCGAGACGATATGGCCGTCTTTTTCGAGGAAAGCTTTGCAGAGGCGGATGCGCACGGCATTCCACGCGAGCACCTCATTCTCGATCCGGGAGTCGGATTTGGAAAAACCTACGAACAGAATTTTGGTGTTCTGGCCAATCTGGATGTTCTCGCTGAAACCGGGCGACCGGTTCTGGTCGGCGTTTCACGCAAATCCTTCATCGGGCGCCTGACGGGCAATCCCGTGGGTGACCGGTTGATCGGCACGCTTACGGCCAATCTGGACAGCGTCTTCCGCGGCGCGTCTATCCTGCGCGTGCACGATGTTGCCGCACACCGCGAAGCCCTCAACATGCTGGAAGCAATCGAGAAAGCAAAATGACCGACCGCGTATTCGTCACCAATCTCTGCCTTCACGGCTTCCACGGAGTCCACAAGGCCGAGAAGTCCCTCGGGCAGAAATTCTATATCGACATGGAATGCGAGCTGAAACCGCAGGCGGCGCGCAATGACGACATGTCCGAGACAGTCAATTATGGCGAGCTGTGCGACCTGGCAGAGCGGCTGTCGGGGGAGACGGTCTTCAACCTGATCGAAACGTTCGCTGAACGGATCGCGCTGGCCGTGCTGGAAGACCAGCCGCTGGTGGAGCGGATTACGGTCACTGTCCGGAAACCTTCGGCGCCGATCCGGCACTTCGTGGATCACGTCGGCGTGGTTATCACCCGTAGCCGTAATGGCTGAGGCGTATCTGGAACTAGGCACCAATCTGGGCGATCGGGAAGACTATCTGGCTCGGGCGCTCGCTCTGCTGGAGGGGACGGAAGGGATTCGTCTTGTCCAGATCTCTCGCGTCTATTGTTCCAAGGCCTGGGGTGTCTTGGAGCAACCGGATTTTCTCAATGTCTGTCTACAGATAGATACAATGCTCCAGCCTCTCGACCTGCTGGCGGTGTGTAAGGACATTGAGAATGCATTGGGCCGGCAGGTGCGCGAACGGTGGGGGCCGCGGGAAATCGATATCGATATTCTGATGATGCAGGGCGTCGACATTGACACGCCAACCCTGACGATTCCACATCCGCGTCTGGCGCAGCGCCGTTTCGTGCTGGACCCTCTGTCGGATATCGCGCCGCGCTGGGAGTTCGATGGTGTGCCGGTCTCGCTGCTGGCGGAGACCCTTCGCGCGGACGAACCGGACCAGGTGTGCTTCCCAGACGAAAAAGCCACGCAGCGCCTGGCGGAACTGCGTGGCTCTTCAAAGTGATGTCAGGGCGCCTTAGAGCGACTTGACGATGTCTTCCACCATTTTCTTGGCGTCTGCGAGCAACATCATCGTGTTGTCGTTGAAGAAGAGCGGGTTATCGACGCCGGCATAGCCGGAGCCCATGGAGCGTTTCACGAACAGCACCGTGCGGGCGTTCTCGACGTCCAGAACCGGCATGCCGTAAATGGGTGACGTCTTGTCCGTCTTGGCCGACGGGTTGGTCACATCGTTTGCGCCGATGACGAAGGCGACATCCGCAGTCGAGAATTCGGAGTTGATGTCCTCCAGCTCGAACACTTCGTCATAGGGTACCTGCGCCTCGGCCAGTAGCACGTTCATGTGCCCCGGCATACGGCCGGCGACCGGGTGGATGGCGTACTTCACTTCGACGCCTTCCTCCTTCAGCAGCTCCGCCATTTCCTTCAGCGCGTGCTGGGCCTGCGCCACAGCCATGCCGTAGCCGGGCACGATGATGACCTTGGACGCGTTCTTCATGATGAAGGCCGCATCGTCAGCAGAGCCTTTCTTGAACGGACGGTCGACAGCCGGGCCGCCAGCGCCTGCTGCGGAGTCGTCTGCGCCGAAGCCGCCGAGGATCACCGAGATGAAGCTCCGGTTCATGCCCTTGCACATGATGTAGGAAAGGATCGCACCCGAAGAGCCGACGAGGGCACCCGTAATGATCAGGGCGAAATTGCCGAGTGTGAAACCGAGGGCGGCAGCCGCCCAACCCGAATAGGAGTTCAGCATGGACACGACGACCGGCATATCGGCGCCGCCGATCGGAATGATCAGCGTGATGCCGAGGATCAGCGCCAGGACCGTGAGGCCCCAGAAGGCCCAGGGTGCTTGGCCGTTCACGGCAATCAGGTAGCCCAGAAGGCCGACGACACCGGCAGCAAGCACGATGTTGAGCAGGTGACGGGCAGGCAACATGATCGGCGCGCCGCTCATGTTGCCGTTTAGTTTCGCAAAGGCGATGACCGAACCGGTAAATGTCAGGGCACCGATGGCGGAGCCGAGGCCGAGTTCGATCAGGGAGGCGCCCTTGATGCCGACATCACCGGCGATGCCGAACTGGACGGGCGAGTAGAAGGCGGCTGCGGCCACGAGCACGGCGGCCATGCCGACGAGGCTGTGGAAGGCAGCCACCAGCTGCGGCATCGCCGTCATCGGAATGCGGCGGGCGATGATTGCGCCGATGATGCCTCCGACGGCAACGCCTGCGAGGATCAGGCCCCATGTGGTGACGTCGAGGTCACCCCAGAGCAGGGCAAGCGTCGTCGCCACGGCGATGGCCATGCCGATCATGCCGTTGCGGTTGCCCGCGCGGCTGGTGGCTGGACTGGAAAGCCCACGAAGCGCCAGAATGAAGAGGATGCCGGCGATCAGATAGAGCAGCGGCGCCCAGGTAGAGTGAAAGGAGTCCATGAATTAGTCCCCCTTCTTCTTGTACATGGCGAGCATGCGCTGGGTAACGAGGAAGCCGCCGAAGATGTTCACGCTGGCGAGCGCGACGGCGACCGTGCCGAGAACCTTGGAGACCCAGTTGTCCGAGTTCAGGCCGACCGTGGCGGCCGCAACAAGCGCACCGACAACGATCACGGAGGAGATGGCGTTGGTCACGGCCATCAGCGGCGTGTGCAGGGCCGGGGTGACGCTCCACACAACATAATAGCCGACGAAACAGGCCAGCGCGAAGATGGCGGCCAGGAAGACAGTGGAATCGATGCCACCGCCATCGGCAAAGGCGGGCAGCGCAAAGCTGGCCGCGACGAGGGTCAGGAGTGCGCGTTTCATGATTGGATCCTTTCGTTCACCGTTTCGCCGCCCCGGGTCAGGAGCATGGCGACGACGACTTCGTCATCGGTGTCGAGATTGAGGCTGCCGTCTTCGGCCGTCACGAGCGGCAGGAAGGCGAGCAGGTTCTTGGAGTAGAGCGAGGACGAGTCTGCGGGCAGGCGCGCAGGCAGGTTTGAGAACCCGGCCACTTTGACGCCGCCGACATCGACGATCTCATCCGGCTTCGAGAGCGGGCAGTTGCCGCCCTGCGCGACCGCCATGTCGACGATCACCGAACCCGGCTTCATGCTCTTCACCATTTCCTCGGTGATCAGGACCGGCGCGGGACGGCCTGGAATGAGGGCCGTTGTGACGACGATGTCCTGCTTGGCGATGTGGCTGGCTGTCAGTTCGGCCTGCTTGGCTTGGTATTCAGGTGACATCTGTTTGGCGTAGCCGCCAGCGGTCTCTGCTGCCTCGAACTCATCATCCTCGACCGCGATGAATTTGGCGCCCAGCGAGGCGACCTGTTCCTTGGCGGCGGGACGCACGTCTGTTGCGGTAACCACCCCGCCGAGGCGGCGGGCGGTGGCGATGGCCTGGAGACCAGCGACGCCAGCTCCCATGATGAAGGTCTTGGCCGGGGCGACCGTGCCGGCAGCGGTCATCATCATCGGCATGGCGCGTCCAAAGATCTGCGCGCCTTCAATTACGGCACGATAGCCGGCGAGGTTGGACTGGGACGAAAGCGCGTCCATGCTCTGTGCGCGAGTGATGCGCGGGGTGAATTCCATGGACAGGGCCGCGATCTTTTTCGCGTTGAGTCCGGCGATGACCTTTGGGTCCATCGCGAACGGCTCCATGAGGGCGATCAGGGCCGCCCCGTCCGGTAGGGCCGCGATCTCGCCTTCCTCCGGTCCGCGGACCTTGAAGACGATATCTGCCCCCTGGACGGTCGCGGCGGCATCCTTCGCAATGGATGCCCCGGCCTCCTCATAGGCAGAGTCCAGAAACCCGGCAGTCTTGCCGGCATCGGACTCAATTGTAACCGAGTGGCCTGAAGCCACTAACTTCTTGACCGTTTCTGGTGTAGCCGCCACACGGGTCTCACCAGAACGTCGTTCCCTCAGCACTGATATTTTCATGACGGTAGGAGTAGCGACAGAATCTTGCGTTGTGCAAGTGCGAAATGAGGAGTTTGGGGCATGGATTTGTTTAGTCTTACTGACAGGACAGCTTTGGTGACCGGCGCGTCGAGCGGTTTGGGACGCCATTTTGCAAAGGTTCTGTCAAAGGCTGGAGCGGATGTTGTGTTGGCAGCGCGCCGCATGGATCGCCTGGAAGCACTGGCCCATGAGATCAGCAAGTCCGGTGGCCGCGCCCTGCCGGTAGAGATGGATGTGACTTCCGATGACAGCGTCAGCGGCGTCTTCGCCGAGGTGAAGGAAGCGCTTGGCCGGCCCTGTGACATTATCGTGAGCAATTCCGGCATGTCGCGCGACACCTGGTTCCGGGACCAGAGTGAGGACGACTGGAACGCGGTCATCGACACGAATCTGAATGGTGTCTGGCGCGTCGGCAAACACGCGACGAACGCCATGATCGAGGCAGGCGTACCCGGCTCGATCATCAACATCGCCTCCATCACCGGCCTTCAGCCCCAGATGATGACGACGGCCTACTGTGTTTCCAAGGCGGGCGTTGAGCATCTGACGAAGCAGATGGCACTGGAAAATGCCCGGTACGGGATCCGCGTGAATGCAATTTCGCCCGGCTACTACAAGACCGACATCAATTCGGAATATCTCGACTCCGATGCGGGTGACAAAATGCGCAAACGGATCGCGATGAAACGCTTTGGCGAGCATAGCGAGCTGGATGGCGCGCTGCTGCTGTTGTCGTCTCAGGCAGGCAGCTACATGACCGGTTCGAATATCGTTGTGGATGGAGGCCACCTGCTGCTGCCGCTGTAGCGCAGAAATACCGGCACTTTTTACCGGCGTTAGCCAAGCCTTAGTGACTGGAGTGGCAGAAGGGACGGCAATCTGCAGGAGTTTGCCGTGTCCGCCCTCAAGGTCCCGAAACATCAACCACCGGAAACCGATGCGGAGCATGGGGGGAACCCCGCGCCGTCGGCGGACGAGGCGCACGGCTGGCAGTTCGGCGACCTGAAAGCCCATGGGGCCGGTTCGCCAGCCCGCCGGCTGCAATCGCACCTGGCTGAGCGCCTGCATCGCGCGGAGGGGCTGCCGATCCGCGGGGCTCTGGCCACGCTGGCGGTTCTCTGTCTGTCCCTGTCTATTGCAGGCCTGTACCTGATCATAAACGCCTGAACTGTTGCGCCTAAGGCACTGGCTTGTGACGCTGGGTGACCTTGGCAGGCATTTTGCTTATCAAATGGCGCAGTATTCACCTGACACACGAGAAATGGATTTGATATGCGCGTAAAAAAGGCAGTCCTGCCGGTCGCCGGGTTTGGCACACGTGTGCTGCCGGCAACCAAAGCAATCCCAAAGGAAATGCTTCCGGTCGTCGATCGCCCCGCGATTCAATATGTGGTCGATGAAGCGCTTGAGGCGGGGATTGAGCACATTGTTTTTGTCACCGGGCGCAATAAAGGCGCCATCGAAGACTATTTCGATCATTCCTACGAACTGGAAGACGCCCTCGTCGCCAAGAAGAAGGACGCCATCCTGAAGCAGGTCGAACAGAGCCGCCTGCCGGCCGGCGGCGCAAGCTTTACACGCCAGCAGAAGCCGCTGGGCCTCGGCCACGCCGTCTGGTGCGCGCGAGACATCATTGGCAATGAGCCCTTTGCTGTGCTGCTGCCGGACGTCATCGTGAAGGGTCAGCCCTCCTGTCTCGCGCAGATGGTCGAAGCCTACGATAAAGTCGGCGGCAATATCATTGCTGTGGACCCGGTACCGGAAGAGCGTGTTTCCTCGTACGGCGTCATTGCGCCTGTCGAGCGTGACGGCCGCCTGATCCGCATGTCCGGCATGGTCGAGAAGCCGCCGGTCGAGTCGGCACCATCGAATCTTGCGATCACCGGCCGCTATATCCTGCAACCGGAGATCTTCGATCTTCTGGAGAACCAGGGCAAAGGCGCCGGCGGAGAAATCCAGTTGACCGACTCCATGGCGACGCTGATGGAGAGCCAGGCCTTCTACGCCTATGAGTTCGAAGGCGCGCCATATGACTGTGGTTCCAAGGCTGGCTACTTCGAAGCCGTCCTCGCCCACGCGCTGGATCATGAAGAAACGTCAGATGCCGCGCGCGAACTGGTGAAGAAATTCGCCGCAGGTCTCTAATCTGATTTTCCCGGACGCCATAGCGCGCTATGGAGCGCCATGGTGTCCGATTCCCTTCCGACTTATTCCGATGTGACCGCAGCTGCGCATCGGCTGAAAGGCCTTGTCCGCAACACGCCAGTCTTGCGGCATGACGCGCTCGATGCGCTGGCAGGCGCGCGGATCTTCGTGAAAGCGGAATGCCTTCAGGAAACGGGCAGCTTCAAGATACGCGGCGCAACGAACCGCCTGTTGCAGATCCAGGAAGACCGGCGCGCTGCCGGTGTCGTCGCATTTTCCTCCGGCAATCATGCGCAGGGTGTTGCGCGGGCAGCGCGCTTGCTCGGCATGCCGGCACTGATCGTGATGCCATCGGATGCGCCTGCGGTGAAAGTCGAAGGCGTGGAAGCCGATGGCGGCGAAGTCCGGTTCTATGACCGTGACACAGAAAGCCGCGAAGAGATTGCTGAGCAGATCGCCGCCGAGCGCGGGGCCGTACTGGTGCCGAGTTTCGAAGACCCGCACATCATCAGCGGTCAGGGGACAGCGGGCCTCGAATTCGCGGCTCAGATGGAAGATGCGGGTCAGCGGCTCGATCATCTTATTACACCGGCGGGCGGTGGGGGACTTGCTTCCGGAATCGCTCTGGCCCTTGAAGGCGCCGTGCCGGACGCACGGGTCTGGGTCGCGGAACCAGCAGGGCACGACGACTGGACGCGTTCCCTCGCAAGCGGGCACATCGAGCAGAATGCGCCGGGCACCCGGTCGATCTGCGACGCAATCCTGACGCGTGCGCCAGGCGAGATGACGTTTGCCATAGGTCAAAGGCTTTTCGCAGGCGGTCTGGTGATCAGTGATGCGCAGGCGAAAGAGGCGATGCGCGCAGCGTTCCGATACCTTCGAGTGGTGGCCGAACCGGGCGGTGCGGCGGCGCTGGCCGCGGCATTGGCATGCCTGCCTGAAGAAATGAAGGGCAAGTCAGTTGGCGTGGTTGTCAGTGGCGGCAATGTCGATGCGGCTGAATATGCCAGGATCCTAACGGGCGCCTAAGCCAACAAACTGATACGCCAACGGATTGAATGACCGGTCACCCTTTGCGTGATCGCGTACCTCTGTGCCTTGATGCGTAAAACTTCAATTCTATGGTTTGCGCCAGGTTAATTCACCTTGTTTCTTGGTTAACGCGCCGTTCCGGCAGATTCCGAGATTTTTCTGCACGTCTTCAAGAGACCTTACCGTCTACGTCGTAACCATGACACACGGAGCATCGCGCCAGAAAGGCGCTGTGAGGGAGCAATGAAGACAACACCCTTAATCAGTCTGGGCTTATCTGTCGTGCTGGGCGCTGGCGCTGTCCTTCTGGGTCGCTACTACATGTCGGACGCGCGCACCCGAGCAGAAGCACAGACCGCCGCCGCAGCCGTTTCGATGGCAGGCGTCATGGTTGCGGCACGGACAATCGAAACCGGAGAGTTGCTGGATTCCTCCATGCTGAAGCGCGTGGAGTGGCCCGAAAACATCGTACCGGAAGGAACGCTGAGCGACTCGGATGCGCTTCCGGAAAAGGCCTATTCCCGCGGGCTGATCGTCGAAGGCGAGCCTGTGAACCTGAGCAAGCTCGACACGAGCGGCGCAACGCTGACGCTGGCCGGTTCCATCAAGCCCGGCATGCGCGCAGTTTCGATTGTCGTGCGTAGCGATACGGGCGTCTCGGGCTTTGTGCTACCGGGAGACAGGGTGGACGTGAACGAGTTCATTCCGCGAGAAGATCGCGGCAATTCCTATGCGCGCGGCGATGAAGACATGCGCATATCAGGTGACCTGATTGCGCGTCCCGTGCTCAAGAATGTGTCGGTCCTTGCGATTGACCAGACGTTCGAGCCGAACCTGGAAGGCGCCTTGCCTTCGAACACGGTGACGCTGGAAGTGACGCCTGAAGGCGCGCTCGCCCTTGGTGCCGCCAGCCAGCGCGGCGCGCTCGGCCTTGCCCTGATCGGGCGGGATGAAGAAGCGGAGCTGATCGTCGCAACGCAGCAGGAAGCGAAAAAACCAGCCGTCGTTCGGACGGTTGTGCGCCGCAGGACGCCCTCCACGACGCAGGTGCGCGTCATCAATGGTAATCAGGAGACGGAGGTTTCTGCACCGGTCAACCCGGTCAATCCTCCGAAGAAGGTGACGGACTGATGGGACGTTTTAATCGGATGATGCTGGCCGGATGCCTGGCCATGATGTTCACGACGCTGCAAGCCGCAGCGTGGACGCAGCGCACGGCCGCCCCCACAGACGAAATGCTGGTTGTCGAAAAGGGGCGTTCGGCCGTCGTGGAGGCGAATGCACCTTTTACGACCCTGGTTGTCGCGGATCCTGAAATCGCAGAAGCGATGGCGACCTCGAACCAATCCTTCTTCCTGCGCGGCAAACAGCCGGGATCCACCACTGTTCTGATCTATGGCGCCAGCGGGAAGATCGCAGAACTGATCAATGTGGAGGTCGAGCTCGGCCTGGATGAACTGCGGACGGATTTCTCAAACTTGCTGCCGGGTGAAGACATTCAGGTCTATCCCGTGCACGACGGCATTTTCCTGGACGGCAAGGTGACAACTGCGGCGGCGGCTGAAATGGCGCTGCAGGTTGCAGAGCGGTATGTGCCGGGCGGCGTTGCGAACGGTCTGTCCATCGGCCAGAGCCAGCAGGTTCTGCTTGAGGTGCGCTTCCTTGAAGCCAGCCGCAGTGCAGTGAAAGAAATTGGTTTCGGCAACTCGATTGATGCGAACGATGTCGTTTCATCGACGGATTCCAGCACGGTTTCCGGCCTGGCAGAGAAGACGGTCGCGCTTTTCACCAATATCGGAAACGAAAACATCGATGTCCGACTGCAGGCGCTCGAAGAGAAGGGCGTGATCCGCACGCTAGCCGAACCGAATCTTGTTGCCCTGTCGGGTGACACGGCGAGTTTCCTGGCAGGCGGCGAGTTCCCGATCCCCGTCGGTCAGCGCGATGGTGAGATCACTGTTGAATTCAAGAAATTCGGTGTCGGGCTGGATTTCACACCGACCGTGCTCGGCGATGGCCTGGTCAATCTGCGTGTGCGTCCGGAAGTCTCGGCACTGGATCGCAACAACGGCATCCGGGCAACCAATATCGAAATTCCCGGTATCTCGGTGCGCCGTGCCGACACGACGATCGAGCTGCGGGACGGGCAGGCTTTTGCCGTCGCGGGCCTCTTGCAGAACGATTATTCGAATGATGTCCGCCAGACGCCGTGGCTCAGCAACGTGCCTGTGCTGGGGGCGCTGTTCTCGTCCAAGCGTTATCAGCGCAATGAGAGCGAACTCGTCATCATCGTGACTCCACGTCTCGTTCAGCCTGCGGCGCATCCGGACATGCTGGCCTCTCCACTGGACGCTTTCGGGGAGCCGTCGGAATCCGAATTCTTCCTCATGGATAAAACAGCCATCCCGCCGGATGGGTATTGAGATGATGGGAATGACCAAGATGAAAAAGTTCAAATACGGCCTTCCAATCCTGTTGCTGGGTATTCTGCCCGCCTGCGCATCGCATGATTATCGCGACCAGTATCTGCTCGGTGGCGCGAATGCAGCCAATATTGCTGAGCAGTCCATTCGCGACGTTACTGTGCCGAACTCCGAAGCCAACCAGTCATCATCCGGCGTGCGTGCAGCCAATGCCGTCCGGGCCCTGAATGAAGGCAAGCGCAAGGAATTGCCGCCTTCGGGAACGAGCGGCGGCGGGGAGACTTCGTAACATGACACAGCCGGTACCAGCGAACACGCCCAAAGGGGGCGCGGACCGCATCGTTCCTCACCTGGCCGCCCTCGTTAGCGATACGCGTCTTGGCGCATTGCAGCCGCATTGCGTGGAACTGGCTGACCTCAGCCAGGTGTCTGCTTCCGAAGCGGCCATGAAATTCGGTGGTGGCGTCATCCTGTTGGAACAGGGCGTGCCTGGATGGGACGAACTGCTTCTTAAGCTGGCCGTCGACCGGCCGTCCACAGCGGTGATCGTCCTGTCCGACCAGATCCCTGGAAACATGGTGCGGGCACTCATGAAGCTGGATGCTTCTGACGTCCTGCCCATTTCTTCCGGTCCGGAAGATATCACCGAGGCCGTTGAGAAGTTTCGCGCCACGACCGGTGGCGGCGTTGGCGGATCCAGCGTTTGCTGGGCCTTCCGGGGCGCCGTAGGTGGTGCGGGCGTCACGACGATTGCAATCGAGAGTGCGTTCGAGCTGGCTCGCCGGTTTGGTCCAGGACGCGTCTGCCTCGTTGACCTCAATGTGGCCGACGGCATGACAACCTCCTTTCTCGAGGCTGTACCCAAACTGGATCTGTCGGCGTTGTCTGCTGCCCCTGAGCGTCTGGACCCGCGTTTGCTTGCGGCCTGGTGCTGCCAGCACGAAAGCGGCGTTTCGATTGTCGCGGCACCGCGCAATCCCGACTGCGATGCGCTTGCGACAGAACCGGCGATCCTGCGCCTGCTGGATGTGGCCTGCGGCATGTTCGAATTCACCATCGTCGATATGCCCCGTCACATGATGCCGTGGACCAAGTCTGTGCTGAGCGCCGTGGATGAGGCCATCGTGATCAGTGAGCTGACAGTGCCGAGTCTCCATGCCGCTGCTGACATGGCCCGCGAAACGGATGTGCTGCGTAGTGACCGGGCGCCGGCCAAGCTGGTGCTGAATCGGATGTTCCAGAAGAAGCGCCTGCGCGCCGAATTTGCGCTCGACAAGGCGGAGGGCGCCATCGACCGGAAAATCGACTCAACGATCACGTCGGATTGGGATGCTGCGCGCACGGCCGTCAACCTGGGCCGGCCGATTGCCGAAGTTGTCCAGAAAAGTCCGCTCGTCAGCGACATTGGTAAGCTGGTGCAAATGATGCTGCCTGAAGAAGCGCAGGCGGCCATGCCAGTTGATAGGAAGCGGAGGCGCCGCGGATGAGCCGTTTCGGATTTTCTACGCCAGCTCCTGCCGCGCCTGAACCAGAAGCGGCGGCATCCACGCCGGTTCCGCCGCCAGCGCCACCGCGCGCCAAGCCGGAAACGGGCGGTTTCGATCAGCTGGAAGCAAAGCTCAAGGTCCACGCCAAACTGATCGACGAGCTGGATTTGTCGAAGCTTGAAAAGCTGGATGACGAGACCCTGCGTCGTCGGGTGCGCGGCATTATCGCGGACATCATCCGCAAGGAAGACATGGCCTTGTCCGCGGCGGAAGAGGCCAGTTTCGCCGACGCCGTCATGGACGAGATGACCGGCCTTGGGCCGATTGAGCCCCTGCTCAAGGACGACTCCATCGCCGATATTCTGATCAATGGCTGCGATCAAGTTTATGTCGAGCGTCACGGCAAACTGCAGGTCGCGCCCGTGCGCTTTGCCGACAATGATCACCTGCTGCGGATCGTTCAGCGTATCGTGTCGGCTGTGGGCCGGCGCGTGGACGAAAGCCAGCCGCTGGTCGATGCACGTCTCGCTGACGGCAGCCGTGTGAACGCCGCGGTCATGCCGATCGCCATCGACGGCCCTCTTGTCTCGATCCGGAAATTCTCGAAATCGCCGCTGACCATCGACAAGCTGGTCGAGTTCGGTGCCATTCCGCGCCCGGTGGCAGACTTCATCCTCGGCGCCGTAAAGTGCCGCGCCTCAACCGTGATTTCCGGTGGTACGGGTTCCGGCAAGACGACCCTGCTCAACGCGCTGTCGTCCGCGATCAGTCCAGACGAACGGATGATCACCATTGAGGATGCCGCGGAACTTCAGCTGCAGCAGCCGCACGTTGCCCGAATGGAAACGCGTCCGCCGAACATCGAAGGCAAGGGTGAAATCCGTCAGCGGGAGCTTGTGAAGAACGCCCTGCGCATGCGTCCGGACCGTGTCATTCTGGGGGAGGTGCGTGGTGAGGAAGCGTTCGACATGCTCCAGGCCATGAACACCGGCCACGAAGGATCCATGGCAACCATTCACGCCAACAATCCCCGGGATGCACTGACGCGTCTTGAGCAGATGGTGATGATCGGGGGGATGAAGATCTCCGAACATGCCATCCGTGGTCAGATCGCTTCGGCTGTGAACTTCATCGTTCAGGCATCTCGTCTTTCGGATGGATCACGCCGTGTGATGTCTATTGCCGAAGTCACCGGCATGGAAGGATCGGTGGTGCAGCTTCAGGAAATCTTCCAGTTCGTTCGCACCGGCACCACGGATGAGGGCAAGGTGGAAGGGCACTTCGCTGCCACCGGTCTGCGACCGAAATTCCTGGACGAGATGGAACGCCGCGGCGTGCACATGCCCCCCGGCATGTTTGATCCGTCCACACGTTTCTAGGAGACTGTTTTGTTCGGCCTGCCGGATATTTCCAATATCAGCCTGACGTTCATGATCCCGCTGATCATGGCGGTCGGTGCTGTATTCCTGGCGCTGCAGGCCGTCATGAGTCTGTTCTCGACGGCACAGACGCAGCGGATCGTGAACCAGCGCCTGCAATTCAAGGAACGCTTCGAAAGCACGAACGAGGCAATGATCGAACTGCGCAAGAGCCGTGGCCTGGACGAGTTCGGTAACTTTGCGATGCCGATGCAGTGGTTCAACCAGCTGGTCGTGCGTTCAGGGCTGCCGTATCAGCCTGCTCGCTGGTTTGCGATGTCCGGCGGCGCCGGCCTGGTAGCGGGTTTTGTCTATTTGAAAATGGTCGGCGGTATCCTCACCTCCGGTGGCATTGTCGTCGCCATTTTCGCGCTGGCGCCAATCATTGCGCTGAAAATGGTCGCTGGAAAGCGTATGAAGAAGCTCGCCCAGCAGCTTCCCGATGCGATGCAGATCGCTTGCCGCAGTCTTGAGGCCGGACATCCCGTTGCGACCGCGATCGCTCTGGTGGCCCGTGAAATGCCGGACCCGATCGGGACAGAATTTGGCATGGCTGCTGACGAAGTATCCTATGGTATGTCCCTGACCAACGCCGTTCAGCGCATGGCTGAACGGGCAGGTGACCCGGACATTGAACTCTTCGCGGCAACGGTCCGGCTTCAGGAGAAGACAGGCGGCAACCTGACCGAACTCCTCAAGGCCCTGGCGTCTACCATCCGTGAACGGCAGACCATGCGCCTCAAGGTCCGCGCGGCTTCGTCTGAGGGGCGGACGTCTGCCATGATCCTGACCGCTGCGCCGTTCATGGTGATGGCCGCCATCCATCTGTTGCGTCCGGAATTCTACAGCGATGTCATCGGAAAACCGCTGATCCGATACTCATTTGCCGGCCTGTTCACCTGGATGTTCATCGGAAACATGGTCATGCGCAAAATGATCAATTTCAAGATGTGAGGGCTGTCATGTTGGATGGTGTCGCGCTCTCTGAAATCTGGTTGCCGGCGATCATGCTGGCGGTTGCCATCGCCGTTGCGGTGCCGGGACTGTTGTCTGTCTGGCGGAACGCAAAAGCCAAGGAAGAGGTCGAACGCCGACTGGAGCGGCGTGGAACCCGGTTCATGGAGCCGCACAAGCATGTCAGCCCGGTCGACAATCTGGTGCTTCAGGTATCCAACAAGGTCGCGCCGACCGACGAAGAGAAAGTCAGCGAAGTGCGGGCTCGTCTTGCACTTGCGGGCCTGACTCATTCCAGCGCCGTCGGCCAGTACTATCTCGCGCGTCTCATTTGCGTGATCGTGCCTCAGGTCGGTTTGTTGTTTGCGCTGCCATATCTGGGCAATCTTCCGCCAACGATTCCGTTGTTCGGCAGCGTCGCGCTGCTCATCATCGGACTGGTCGGCCCATCTTTCTATGTCGATCATCTGATTTCTGCTCGGCAGAGCCAGTGTTCGCTGGGCTTTCCGGACATGATGGACCTGATGGTGGCCTGTGTGGAAGCGGGGCTCAGTCTCGACGCCTCCGTGCAGCGCGTGGGCGAAGAGCTCGAGATGCGCCATCCCATCATTGCCGGGCACATGAAAACCCTGTCGCTGGAGCTTCGTGCGGGTAAATCACGTAAAAAAGCCTGGCGCTCCTTCGCCGATCGGATGAACCTTGAAGAAGCCGGGTCGCTGGCAACGATGCTGCGTCAGGCGGAGGAAATGGGCACGAGTCTGGGGGCCACATTGCGGATCTTCTCGGCAGATATGCGCCAGCGGCGCATCCTGATGGCGGAAGAAAAAGCCATGGCATTGCCAGCCAAACTGACTTTGCCCTTGATTTTGTTTGTTTTTCCGGTCCTTTTGGGTGTTCTGATCCTGCCGGCGATTGCAAAAATGCAAGGTGTTCTGTTCTGATCTCGGCACTAGGCGAGTCAGTCTGCGATTGCTACTTTGCACGCCATGAAAGTTTCATATCTCGAATTCGAAAAGCCGCTGGCGGAACTGGAATCCAAGATCGCCGAGCTTGAAACGCTGTCGGGCCGCAAGGACGGGCCGTCGCTTTCGGACGAGCTGACAAAGCTCAAGGCGAAATCCCAGAAGCTTCTGAAGGACACCTACTCGGATCTAAGTGCCTGGCAAAAGACTCAGGTGGCGCGTCATCCGGACCGTCCGCACTTCAGTGACTTTGTCGAGAATGTCTTCGAGGACTTCGAAGAATTGGCTGGCGACCGGGTTTACGGCAACGACGAAGCCGTGATTGGCGGCCTCGCCCGGTTCAAGGGACGTCCGGTTGTGATCATGGGTCACGAAAAGGGCCGTACGACCGAAAAGCGACTGAAGCATAATTTTGGCATGGCCCACCCTGAGGGGTACCGGAAAGCCGTGCGCCTCATGGACCTCGCAGAGAAATTCAATCTCCCTGTCCTCAGCTTCCCCGATACTTCGGGTGCCTATCCCGGCAAGGGCGGAGAGGAACGCGGCCAGGCGGAAGCCATCGCGCGCGGCACACAGCGTGGCCTGACGCTTGGCGTTCCGTTTGTCACGCTGATCATCGGTGAAGGCATGTCCGGAGGAGCGATCGGCATCGCGGCTGCCAACAAGGTGCTGATGATGGAGCACGCCATCTATTCGGTAATTTCGCCGGAAGGTTGCGCCTCCATTCTCTACCGCGATGCTGCCAAGGCGAAGGATGCGGCAGATGCGATGAAGATCACCGCGCCAGACCTGCTGCGGACCAGGGTGATCGACGATGTGGTCAAAGAGCCTGTCGGCGGCGCGCATCGCGATCCGCAACGTGCCATGGCCACGGCGTCCAAGGCGCTTGAGAAGGCGCTGAAGGATCTGGACGGCCTGTCCCCGGCAGAATTGCGCCGCCAGCGGGCGGAACGCTTCTACGCCATCGGCCGCGAAGGCCTCTGATCGCGCTTGCATTGCTCTACAGGGCGCGCCACGCTCCTCTGCAAATGACAGGGAGGAGGGCCCCATGAAACGGATTGTTCTGGCCGCGAGCATCGCAGTCGCGTCCTGTGCCGCACCTTCGTCTCCGGATCCGGCCGCAGGCGAAGGGGTTGTCATCTATCCCGCCAAGGCTGTGGTTACGATGGCAGGCGAGGACGTAGTGGCCGAAGCGGTTGCGGTATCCGGCGACCGCGTTGTTTCCACGGGAACTCTGGCCCGCCTGACTGCTGCGATGCCAGCTGCGGCGATCGACCCTGAATTTGCGGATGAAGTCATCGTACCAGGTCTGATCGACCCGCATGTGCATGTCGTGCTGGGCGCCCTTCAGTACAATTTGCCTATTACGCCGCCCTGGCCCATGGCGACTCCCCACGGAATGAAATCGGGTTTGCCGAACCGGGAAGCATTTCTGGGTGGGTTGACCGCCATCGTCGAAGCGGCGGAACCGGACTCAACGGTGGTCGCATATGGCTACCACAATCTGGTGCACGGAGACCTGACGAAGGCGGACCTTGATGCGATCACATCGGATCAGCCGTTGATTGTATGGCACTACTCATCACACGATTTCTATCTGAACAGCGCGGCTATTGAGGCAGCTGGATTTACTCCCGCGCTGGCGCAGTCATTCCACGGTGTCGACCTTGATGAGAATGGCGAGCTGACCGGCCGGATCTATGAGGATGCGGCCCTGTTGGTCATCCAGGCGTTTGCGGGCGTCATCCTCGCGCCGGAGAATGTTACCGCAGGCTTCCAGGGGTTCTCCTCCATGCTGCGCGATGCGGGTGTCACAACGACCGCCGAAATGGCCTATGGCCTGTTCGGGTGGGAGATGGAGGATGCGAATATTCGCGCCAATTGGGGCGATGCGCAGGCGGCGGGGTACCATCTCTATCTATTGCCAGAGTACCGCGCACTGGAGCGGACCTATGGTGACGGCAAGGTACAGGCCGTTCTCGACATGGTCAGCGGCGAACAACCGACACCGGCCCCGGTTCTGCCACGGGTGAAATTCTTTACTGATGGCGCATTTTACAGCCAGACGATGCGGCTTTCTCCGCCGGGCTACCTTTCCGGTCAATCGAAGGGATCGGAAGGCCTTTGGGTGGCAGGTCCGGACGGAATCGTCCCGGCGATCCAGCCTTACTGGGATGCCGGTCTTGGTGTGAATATCCATTCCAATGGCGATGCGGCACAGGGCGCCACGCTCAAAGCGCTGGAAACGCTCAGGAATGGTGACGACGGTCCCGGCAACAGCTTCGTCATCGAACATGGCGGCCTGTTTTCGCCTGAGCAGGTAGAGGCCGCCGGACGGCTGAATGCGCAGCTCTCAGCCGCCAGCCACTACGTATTCTACATGGCCCATGAGTATGCCGGACCTCTTGGTGAGGTCCGGGCGCAATGGATATCCCCGTTGGGGGCGCTGACGGCTGCCGGCGTGCCAGTGGCTGTCCACAGTGATGCGCCGCTGGCCCCGCCCTATCCGCTGCGCGCGGCAGGCGTGCACATGACGCGGGCAACACGGGAAGGCACCGTCTACGAGGCAGACATGGCGCTCAGTGCGCACGAAGCGCTGGAGGCAATCACGCTGGATGCGGCCCGTGTCCTCGGTCTGGAAGCGGAAATTGGGTCGATTGAACCGGGCAAGCGCGCTGATTTCACCATACTCGGTGCAAACCCGCTGGACACGGCAGGATCTGACTGGGACGCCATCCCCGTGTGGGGCGTGGTGCTGGACGGGGTAAAGCATCCATTGGCAGAACAGGCGACCGAATAGGCGTGGGTGAGCGCGACTGGATCTCCCGATATTTCGTACCGCTGGTCTCGGCGCTGGGGGCCGATGCGCTGCGGGACGATGTGGCGGAGCTGTCGGTGTCTGGCGGCCGCATCGTCGCAACCGTCGATGCGTTGGTCGAAGGTGTACATTTCTTTCCGGACGATCCGATTGGTAGCGTGGCCCGAAAACTCGTGCGCGCGAATGTGTCTGACATCATTGCCAAAGGCGCACAGCCGGTCGAGGCGCTGCTGACGCTTGGATGGCCGAAAAGCCGTTCGGAAGGGCAGTTGGCGCGATTCGCTGAAGCACTTGGTGGTGAACTGGCCGATTGGGGCGCACAGCTCGTCGGTGGCGATACGACCGCGAGTCCACATGGCTTGTTCTTGTCACTTACGCTGACCGGACGGTGCGGTCCGGACGGGGCCATCCGGCGCAATGGAGCGAAGGCCGGGGATTCCCTTTGGGTGACCGGTCAGATCGGAGCGGCATGCCTGGGCTACAAGGCGCTTCGAGAAGGGCGTGCTGACGACCCATACATTGCTGCTTACCGGGAGCCTGCGCTGGCATCCTTGCGGATCATCGACCTTCTGCGCAATTGCGCCAGCGGATCTATGGATGTCTCCGACGGACTATTGGGTGATGCGAGGATGCTTGCTGCCGCTTCCGGTCTTTCGGTGACGGTTGATCTGGATCTGGTGCCGTTCGCCGGAGGTGCGTACGGCCTTGAAGAGCAACTGGCGCTCGCTTCCTGGGGCGACGATTATCAGGTTCTGTTCGCTGCCCCTCAGTCGGCCAGCCATCAGATAGAGTTTTCCGCTCCGGAAATGTCGCTGCAGGTCACCAAAATCGGTACTTTCGCCTCCGGGAGCGGTTTGCAGGCGATCTCCAATGGTTCGCCCGTTAACCTACCGGAAACTCTCGGCTTCGAGCATGGCTGAACCGGGTCTTGCCTGACTCGCTCGAAACGTGAGGCATCTTGCACGCAACGTCAGGGGGTGGCAGCAAAGTACCCATAATAAGGAAAGCTCAGGAAGAAACCGGGAAAAACCGGTTCGTTTTGGCTAGGGAAGGAAACAAGGTTCATGTGGTATTATCTCGCTCTCGCAGCGGGCGTAATCTCGGTTTTGTACGGGTTCATTCAGGCTCGTTCGATCCAGTCCGCCCCCGCGGGTGACGCGCGAATGCGCGAAATCGCTGCGGCTATCCAGGAAGGCGCCAACGCCTATCTCGGCCGCCAGTATCGTACCATCGCAATTGTCGGTGTTGTGGTTGTTGTCCTGTTGGGACTGGCATTCCAGAGCTGGCAGCAGCCGCTTGGCTTCATTGTCGGCGCGGTCCTGTCAGGTGCCGCAGGCTTCGTCGGCATGAAAGTGTCGGTGCAGGCCAACGTCCGCACAACGGAGGCCGCAAAATCAGGTCTTAATGCCGGACTCAAGATGGCCTTCAAGTCGGGTGCCGTTACCGGCATGCTCGTGGTCGGTCTCGCGCTGCTCGGTATTGTTCTCTATTACGGCTTCCTGACCATGGTCATGGGCCTCAGCCTGACTGAAGAGGACCAGAAGCGGGAAATCATCGATTCCCTCGTTGCTCTTGGTTTCGGCGCCTCCCTTATCTCGATCTTCGCGCGTCTTGGCGGCGGTATCTTCACCAAAGGTGCGGACGTCGGCGGAGACATGGTGGGCAAGGTGGAAGCCGGCATCCCGGAAGACGATCCGCGCAACGCTGCGACGATCGCTGATAACGTCGGCGACAATGTCGGCGACTGTGCCGGCATGGCAGCTGACCTGTTCGAGACCTATGCCGTGACCCTGGTGGCTACGATGGTTCTGGGAGCGATCTATTTCTCTGATGCCAGCTATCTGGGTGACCTGATGCTGCTTCCGCTGGCCATCGGCGGCGTGTGTATCATCACGTCGATCATAGGTACTTATTTCGTCAATCTCGGCCCTGGAAAAACCGATGTGATGGGCGCTCTCTACAAGGGCCTGATCGTCACGGGTGTCTTGTCGATCGGTGCGTTGGCGCTGGTGATCAGCCAGGTTCTGCCCGCCGGGTTCGGCGTTCTTGACGGTGCTGCTACCGCCCTCGGCCTGTCTGGAGAGATCACAGGGATGGACCTGTTCCTTTGCGGCCTTCTGGGGCTCGTTGTGACGGGCCTTATCGTGGTCATCACGGCTTACTACACCGAGACGAAGTACCGCCCCGTGCGGTCGATCGCCAAGGCGTCGGAGTCCGGTCACGGCACCAATGTGATCCAGGGGCTCGCCGTGTCGCTCGAGTCGACGGCGCTGCCGGCCCTGACCATCATTGCTGGGATCATCGCCACATATAACCTCGCCGGCCTCTATGGTGTGGCCATCGCGACGACCACGATGCTTGCGCTGGCGGGCATGATCGTTGCGCTCGATGCATTCGGCCCGGTAACGGACAATGCCGGTGGTATCGCTGAAATGTCGGAGCTTCCCTCGGAAGTGCGTGACACGACGGATGCCCTCGACGCTGTGGGCAACACGACGAAAGCCGTTACCAAGGGCTACGCCATCGGATCTGCAGGCCTCGGCGCGCTGGTCCTGTTTGCCGCCTATTCGGAGGATCTGAGATACTTCACAGAACGCGCCACAGAAGGCTCCTTCTTTGATGGTGTTGTCGTCAACTTCTCGATCGCCAATCCGTATGTCGTGGTCGGTCTTCTGTTCGGCGGTCTGCTGCCATTCCTGTTCGGCGGCATGTCGATGATGGCTGTGGGCCGGGCCGCGCAGGCCGTGGTGGAGGAAGTCCGCCGCCAGTTCCGCGAAATGCCGGGTATCATGAAAGGCGAAGTGAAGCCGGACTATGGCCGCGCCGTCGACCTGCTGACCCAGGCAGCGATCAAGGAAATGATCGTGCCTTCGCTCCTTCCGGTGTTGTCACCGGTGGTCCTGTTTGGTGTGATCCTCGTGATTGCTGGCAAGGGCGCAGCCTTCGCAGCTGTCGGTGCCATGCTGCTAGGTGTGATCGTGACCGGCCTGTTCGTTGCCATCTCCATGACATCGGGCGGCGGTGCTTGGGACAATGCCAAGAAATACATCGAAGACGGCAATCATGGCGGCAAGGGCTCTGAAGCCCACAAGGCTGCTGTGACGGGCGATACAGTCGGTGATCCCTACAAGGACACCGCCGGTCCGGCTGTGAACCCGATGATCAAGATCACGAATATCGTGGCCCTGTTGCTGTTAGCGGTCCTCGCCGGCATGTAGGGAAAATGAATTTTTCTTTGAAGGCCCCGGGGCAGACGCTCCGGGGCCTTTGTTTTTGTTGCAAAAAATAAACTATAGGCAAAAACTATAGCAACCTGTCAAGCAATCAATTGGTCCTATTCTCCTGTCAGGCGTAGGGTAACTCTGCGCGATGTCCCTTCGTGGTGTCTCACTGCAAAGGAGGCGTCGCCCAAGTATTTGCGGTGTGCCCGGCATGCCGAGTTTCAGATTTGACAAAGCGCTTGAACAACAAGGGAGAAAACAATGGATGGCAATGACATGGGCGGTGGCAAATGCCCCGTAATGCACGGGAGCATGACTGCGGTGGGCCGCACGGTAATGGATTGGTGGCCGAATGCGCTAAACCTCGACATCCTTCACCAGCACGACACGAAAACGAACCCGCTCGGGCCTGATTTCGACTACAGCAAGGAAGTCAAGAAACTCGACTTCGACGCCGTCAAGAAAGACGTGACCGACCTGATGACCAACAGCCAGGACTGGTGGCCGGCGGACTATGGCCACTATGGCGGCCTCATGATCCGTCTTGCCTGGCACTCTGCAGGTTCTTACCGGCTTGCGGACGGGCGCGGCGGCGGTGGCGGCGGCAACATCCGTTTCGCGCCGCTGAACTCTTGGCCGGACAATGGCAACCTCGACAAGGCCCGCCGCCTGCTGTGGCCAGTCAAGAAGAAGTACGGCAACAAGCTCTCCTGGGCCGACCTGATCCTTCTCTCGGGGACGATCGCTTATGAGTCCATGGGACTGAAGACATATGGTTTTGCTTTTGGCCGTCCGGATATCTGGCATCCCGAAATCGATACCTACTGGGGTGCCGAGAAAGAGTGGCTGGGCCGCGACCGCTATGACGACAACACCAAGGCGGATTCGCTCCAAAACCCTCTGGCTGCCGTTCAGATGGGACTTATCTACGTCAACCCGGAAGGTGTGCAGGGCACGCTCGACCCGGCGAAGACGGCGCTTGAAGTGCGCGAGACCTTTGCCCGTATGGCGATGGACGACGAGGAAACCGCGGCACTCACCTGCGGTGGCCATACCGTCGGCAAGGCACATGGCAATGGCGACGCGAGCGTGCTGAGCCCGGCGCCGGAAGGCGGCAAGATTGAGGACCAGGGCTTCGGCTGGCTGAACCCGAACATGCAGGGCAAGGCAGACCTCGCTGTCACCTCTGGTGTCGAAGGCGCGTGGACAACCAACCCAACCAAGTGGGACATGGGATACTTCAAGCTGCTGTTCGGCTATGAGTGGGAGAAGACCAAGTCGCCCGCCGGCGCGAACCAGTGGCAGCCAATCGGTATCAAGGAAGAAGATATGCCGGTCGACGCCTCCGATCCGTCGGTGCGTCGCATGCCGGTGATGACCGATGCCGATATGGCGATGAAAGTCGACCCGATCTACAACGCGATCTGCCAGAAGTTCATGGCCGATCCGGACTATTTCTCTGACACCTTTGCCCGCGCCTGGTTCAAGCTAACGCACCGCGATATGGGCCCGAAAGCGCGCTGGGTTGGCCCGGACGTGCCGAAGGAGGATCTGATCTGGCAGGATCCGGTCCCGGCCGGCAACACCAAGTACGATGTGGCTGCCGTGAAGGCGAAGATTGCCGCAAGCGGCCTCTCCGTCAGTGATATGGTGGCGACGGCATGGGACAGCGCCCGGACGTACCGTGGGTCCGACATGCGTGGTGGTGCCAATGGTGCCCGCATCCGGCTCGCACCGCAGAAGGACTGGGAAGGCAACGAGCCGGTTCGCCTCGGCAAGGTGCTGGACGTGTTGGAAGGCATCGCGAAGGAGACGGGCGCAAGCGTGGCTGACGTGATCGTGCTCGCCGGCAATGTTGGTGTCGAGATGGCCGCGAAGGCGGCTGGCATCGAGGTGACGGTTCCGTTCGCTCCTGGCCGCGGCGACGCGACCGACGCACAGACGGATGCCGATTCCTTCGACGTCCTCGAGCCGCTGGCCGATGGCTTCCGCAACTGGATGAAGCAGGACTATGCCGTGACTGCGGAAGAGCTGCTGCTCGACCGGGCGCAGCTGATGGGCCTCACCGGGCCTGAGATGACGGTGCTTCTTGGCGGTATGCGCGTGATCGGCACCAACCATGGCGGCACGAAACACGGCGTATTCACGGACAAGGTCGGTGCACTGACGAACGACTTCTTCGTCAACCTGACTGACATGTCGTACAAGTGGGTACCGAAAGGCTCCAACCTCTACGACATCGTCGACCGCAAGAGCGGAAAGACCGTGTTCACCGCGACGCGTGCGGACCTCGTGTTCGGTTCGAACTCGATCCTGCGGGCCTATGCGGAAGTCTACGCCCAGGACGACAACAAGGAGAAGTTCGTGCAGGACTTCGTTGCCGCCTGGACGAAGGTGATGAACGCTGACCGCTTCGACCTAATGAACTAGGCCAATACGGACTGAACACTTGCGGCGCTCCGGGAAGCCGGGGCGCCGTTTCTATTTGACCAGTGATGCCGCCATGAGGCGGAACTCTTCCTGAGTGAGGGTCTCTGCGCGGGCCGTCGGATCAATACCGAGTTCTTTCAGCCACTCATCTGCCTTGAGCCCATGCTTCTTTGCGAATGGCTTCAGGGCCGCCCGCAGCATCTTCCTGCGCTGACCGAAAGCCGCACCTGCGACCTGTTCCAGCTTGTCCAGGTGCGGGAAGCGTTCGCTTTCCGGCAGTGGCACAAGGACGGCGACAGCACTGTCCACCTTTGGCGGCGGCTTGAAGGCGCCCGGTGGCAGGGTGAAAGCAATGTGCGGTTTGGTGACTGCGTGGGCAAGCACGGCAAGGCGTCCATAATGCTCCGTTCCCGGATCGGCACAGATACGCTGCGCAACTTCCTTCTGGAACATCAGCGCCATCTCACCGCGCCAGGTGCCAGCTTTCAGCCAATCGATGAGCAGGACGGTGCCGACATTGTAGGGAAGGTTGGCAACAATCATTGCGGGCGTTTCTGCATCCAGTTCCTGCAGAACATTTTCCCATTTTACCTTCCGGGCGTCCTTCTCGATGACTGTCAGGCGACCTTCCTGCGTTTCAGGCCATTCCTGCAGGGCGGAAGCAAAACGTGGGTCTGTTTCGACGGCGATCAGCTTTGCTGCCCCTTCCTTCAGGATAGCGCGCGTCAGTCCGCCCGGACCAGGACCAACCTCTATCACTGTGCGCCCTTCAAGCGGGCCGGCCGCCGTCGCCGCCCGGTGCAGGATACTTGGATCGAACAGGAAGTGCTGGCCCAGCGCCTTGCGCGCCGGGGCCTGTGTCAGTTCAGGATCGTTCTGTTCGCTCATTTGCCTATTCTGTTTCTTGCCACCATTGCCGCGGACCGGATGGCGGCGATCAGGCTGTCCGGCCGAGCCGTGCCCGCCGCTGCCGCGTCATAGCCTGTTCCATGGTCCGGGCTGGTGCGGACAATTGGAAGGCCGAGAGTCATGTTTACGCCGCCCCAGAAGTCCAGCGTCTTCACCGGGATCAGGCCCTGATCGTGTGTCATGGCGATCACGGCGTCATAAGCGCCGGAGAGGGCTTCGGCGAATACGGTGTCTCCCGGCCTTGCGTCCGAAATGTCAATGTTCCGGGACCGGAGCGTTGCCGCGGCCGGATTGATGATTTCGATTTCTTCCCGCCCGATCGCGCCAGCTTCACCAGCATGAGGGTTGAGGCCGGTGAATGCGATGCGGGGCTTCTCAATTCCAAAGTCAGTCTTCAGTGCAGCGTGTACGATCGTACCCAATTCCACCAGGTTTTCGTGAGTCAGGCTGCCCGGCACGCTGGCGAGGGATTGGTGAATGGTCGCCAGGGCAACTCTGAGCCCCCCACCGGTGAGCATCATTACGGGACGCAGTGGTTCGCCGCCCTCCGGACGGCAGAGTTCCGCAACGAATTCCGTGTGCCCTGGATGACGAAAGCCCGCGCCATAGAGCAGGGCCTTATTGATCGGATTGGTGACCAGACCGGCCGCTTTGCCTGCACGAACATGGGCAACGCCGGTTTCGATCGCCGAGACAATGGCTGGGGCAACAGATGGATCCGGTTTGCCAGGTGTGATCGCCGGCAAGTCGCCCACGGAAAGGACAGGCAGGGCAGTCCCGAATGTTGCGACGGCCTCTTCCGGTGACGAGATCGCCTGAACTGCGCAGCGCTCGCGATACAGTGCAGGCGCGCCGATCACGTAAAACGCCAGGGATGGATCATCTTTCAAGGCGCCCCAGGCAGCAGCCGTTATCATCGGGCCGACACCGGCGGGGTCACCCATCGACAGGACCAGAGGAAGAAGGGGAATTGGTTCGCTCACGCGCGGGATGTCGCGCCAAACGGGCTCGCGCGCAAGTCTTAGCGATAGATAATCGTTGCGTCGCGGCGCAGGTTCCGCAGTTCGCGCTCTGAAATCATGTTCAGTTCACGACCCTTGAGGCTGCTCTTGAGGTCATCCCGCGAAGGCAGCGCCTCTGCACCTTCTTCGCGGCGGCAGACATACATGGTGCCAAGTCCGCCGCTGACAGCGAAGATATCGGTTGGCTTGCCGATCTCGGCGCTTTCAACCATGGACTTCCCTTCGGGCCCCAGTTCTTCGATGTTGATGTCCTCAAGCGGTTGGGCACGCAGACCCTGCGTCGTGTTGGCAACGCTCTGAACGTCGTCACAGGATTGGATGCGTTCCATGGCGGCTTTCAGGTTCTCGTCCGTCGAATCCTGCGTGATCAGGCGGATCAGGTCGACTTTTGTGGTCGCTTCAGCGGGTTCACGCTTGTTCTGAATAAACAGAATATAGACGCCATTATCGACGACGATCGGACCCAATACTCCGGGGCCATCCGCTTCTTCGATGGCAGGAACGAGTTCCGGAGACAGATCTGAGGTGGAGACCCAGCCCATATCGCCGCCCGTGGCCGCTGTAGGGGCGGATGACAGCCTTTGTGCAGCGACGCGGAAGTCTGCGCCGGCTTTCAACTGTTCCAGGATTGACCGCGCCGCTTCTTCCGCCTGGACCCGGGTTTCAGGATCCGGTGCGAAAAGGAATATCTCCGAGATGCGGTATTGGGTTTTCTTGGCGGCCGCGCGGAGTTGTTCGATCTGATCGTCCACCTGATTGTCAGAAATACGGATGCGGGAGCCGTAGAGGCCGCTCATCACCCGGTTCCAGGCGATTTCTGCGCGCATCTGCTCTTCAAGGCTCGATGGATCAATCCCGGCTGCGAGCAATTGCGATTTCAGGTCCGAGCCCGTGAGACCGGACTGAGCCGCCATGCCTTCAACGGCGCCGTCGATTTCATCCTTGCTGATTTCCAGATCGAACTCGGCGGCTTTGTCGAGTTGAAGGTGTTCATCAATCAGCTGTTCAAGTGCCTGACCGGTGATCTGCTGAACCTGTTCCTGAGTCGGCTGCTGGCCTCCAAGGCTGAGGAGCAGCATGCGAGCCCGGTCGCGAACATCAGTGAAGGAGATCGGCTGATCGTTGACGACAGCGGCAACGCCTTCCAGCGTCAGGCTGCCATCGCTTGGGGCAGCGTCCTGCGCACTTGCGGTTCCGGCGAAGGGAAGGGCCAGAAATACAGCGGCGGCGACGAGTTTGCGAACCATCAGTGGTCTCCAATTCATGCCTGCGGGTTAGCAGGCAGGTATTCAACTTGACCATACAAATCCTGCTGTATGGCGCAACGCGGGCCCGCAGTCCGCCCTGATAACTTACGGATATTTAGGGTTCGCGGCGATTTCAGGGCGGCTGCAACGAATCAATCGAAATCGCTTGAGCCGAACTGACCGAGTGTTTTAAGCGAGAAGCGGATCTGGATATTCTCCGACGGTCCTTGCGTCCGGTCCTGCAGCTCGGTTCGGCTGTAGATCAATTCGAGACGGGAGCAATCGTCTTCATAGGCGATGCCGTAGTCTCTCCGGACGTTCAGATTATCAGAAATATCCCGCAACTGGCCGAACAGGAGCGAGTAGCGGTCGGTTACGCGGAATTCGCCGGTGAGATAGATGCCTTCTTCTTCACCCCGGCTCGGGTTCAGCCGCTCGCTCAGCTTGTAGTACTGGCCTGTCGCCCGCCAGCGCTTCATTTGAGAGGTCAGCCGGGTATCGATCCGATTCAGCTTCATGCCATCGTCGTCCAGCCGAACCCGTGTGTCGATTCGCAAGGCACGCCCAAAATCGGCGGTTGCGGCGGCCATCCAGTCGGATGTCGTGCCATCAAGGTTAGAGGCGGTATTGAACGATGTATCTGTCCGGGACCGCCAGCGGCGGCCAAAGGTTGCTGACAGATCTGGCCCATCTTTCCAAACAGCTCTGGCGGTCAGGCCGGCAGACACCTTGCCGTCGCCTTCATAGAGATCGTAGCCGGCAACGCTGTTTGCATCGAACAACACGGTCTCATCCATTTCGAAGAGCAAGGCGTCTTCATTCGGAATAACCGGGTCGTTCGAATTGGAAGTGCCCCAGGAAGCCATGATTTCCGGTTCAAGCATGATGTCGAAGTTTTTACCGGGCCGGATCAGGGGATAAGCGATACGTGTACCGGCATTGCCAACCAGACGGGTTGCGTTGTCGTCGCCGGCGGAAGCCGCGTCGAGCTGGTAGTAATCACCGCGCAGTTCGGCGAACGGCTCGAATGTGAATCCCCCAGGCAGGATCTTGTAGGCTGACCAGTCGGTGCCGACACTTACGCGCTGGCTGTCAGACCCCACATCGCGGCGCAGGATAGCGGTTGAGGCGTTTACACTGGCAAATCCGTAGTCACCGAGATCCCAGTATTTCTCGCTGAACATCAGCGGGGTAACTGTGGGAAGACTGCCGTCCGAGTCACCTGCGCGCAGGCCCTGAATGGAGAGCAGGGCCACGTCGGTGTAGTAGGTATCGCCCTGTCCCACGGCATAAAGCTGCGACAACAGGCGCCGCGGCTGGCTCAGATAGATGCCACGCTCGTCGCCCTGTCCATCGATGTCGTAGCGGCGATCGTAGAGGTCGTCCGTCTGGGTCTCGACCCCGAAGCCCCATTGCCACTGGCTCGTCAGGGCAAACCGGCCGCTGCCATAGAGGTGACCGCGCCATTTTTCATCGCCGAACTTCACGCCGTCGCTGTCAAAGTCCTGTTCTTGCGTGATGCTGGTATTGATGTTGATGGCCCCGGAATAGAACCGTTTCCGGTAGTCGAGTTCCAGCATCGGATTGACGTTTTCGGAGATCATGGGCGCGATGGTCAAATCCGAAGATTCTGAAATCGCCCAATAATAGGGTTGCTGATAGAACGCGCCGAGCTTGGACGAGAAGCCCGCCGACGGGATCATCAGACCTGACCGGCGTTCGGACGTCGGATCCGGGTGGGCCAGATATGGAAAATAGAAGACCGGGATACCCATCACTTCCAGCACCGCATCGCGGTAGGAAATCATCTGGGATTCCTGATCGAGTACCGCGCGCCGGGCGCGCAGCGACCAGGTCGGAGTCTGACCCTTGGCTTCGCAAATCGGGCAGGCCGTATAGATGACCTGGTCCATGGCATTGATACCGTCGGGCTGACGGATGGCGGAATTGGCAACAATCGTTGACCCGTCTGGTAACCGGGCTGAGTAGCCGATCGCATAACCGTCCGACAGGTTGGAACCGACTTCAACTTCGTCGGAGAACTGCTGTGTGCCATCCTGTTCAATGATGACGACATTGCCGGTGGCGCGCACACGCTCCGTCGTGCGGTTGTAGATCAGCCGGTCAGCCCGAAGGATACGCCCGTCATAAAGGGCTTCGACATTGCCTTCGGCAACGATGGAGTTCTCATCCCGCAGCTCGTAGACATAGTCAGCCTCTAGGACCACCTGTTCCGAGGTCGTCGCGGTATCTGTGGCTGTGGTGTTGTCCTGCGCCATCGCCACGAAGGAAGGCGTTGCGGCAAGTGCCAGGGCTGCAGCGTAGTGATACCAATTGGCCAAATCGGGCTACCTCGGTGTTACCCCCGCCAGCACTGGCTGCGGAATACGGAATTCTGTCTCGGATTCTGAGGCTTAGAGGCTGTCCCCGGCATCGTCCAGCCACAGAGCGCGTCTGAGCGCCGTTTCAGCGCCAATCCGGTGCAGTCAGGCCACAGCCAGGCCTTCGCTCAGATAGTCAAAGCGGATCCAGTCCAGCCGTTCTCCGTAAGATATGCCGTTCTCTGTCAGATATCATGCATCAGGTTTCGCTTTGGAGCTGCCAAACCGTGGCTCAGTGCCCTTGAACAAGCGGCCAAGATTGGCCCGGTGGGTCCAGAAGACGAAAGCTGACAGTGCCGCCAGCCCGCAGAGGATGAACCAGTTGTGAGGCCGGTGCTGGAGCTCCTCCACGAGCCACGCGCCAGGTGCAACGAGGACAGCAGCGGTCAGCGCCGCAAGAGATGAAATGCGTGTGAGGGCGAAAATCCCGAACCAGACCGGCGCAGCAACAAAGAAAGCGGGAAGCGAAACAAATGGCAGCAGGCCAGCGAAGGTTGCAACGCCTTTGCCACCCTTGAAGCCCAGCCAGATCGGGTAGCAATGCCCAACGAAAGCAGAGGCTCCGGCGACGAGCCCCATTTCAGGCCCGCCGAATGCACCAAACCCCAGGGCAACGAGACCGGCCTTGAGACTGTCCAGCAGCAGCGTTGCCAGCGCGAGATCCTTCCGGCCGGTCCGCAACACATTGGTCGCGCCAATATTGCCGGAACCGATTGCGCGAATGTCGCCCAGACCAGCAGCACGGGTGAGCAGCAGCCCGAATGGGATGGATCCGGCCAGGTAACCAATCAGTGCGGCAAGCGGAAAAGCGAGATATGCGACCATGCGCAACTCCGTAAAACACGTTTAAGTGGTAGGCAGGGATCGGCGCGCGGGCAAGCCTTCTCAGGAGATGCTTTCGTGCGTGAAGACTTCTTCCCCGCCAACGAACGTCCGCAGGACACGGCCCTGCAGCCGGCGGCCATCGAATGGGGAGTTGGTCGAACGGGAACGCAAATGCTCGCGTTCGCACAGCCACGGCTTGCCAGGATCAAACAGGATCAGGTCTGCCGGGGCATTTTCCGCGAGACGGCCTTGCGGAAGTCCGAGCATGTCCGCTGGTCGGCAGGTGACAGGCGCAAGCGCTTCCAGCAAGCTGAGCGGACCATCATGGACGAGGCTGAGCATGGCGGGCAGGACGGTTTCAAGTCCCGCCGCACCGAAGGCAGCTTCACCGAACGGCAGGCGTTTTTCTTCAGGTGGCTGAGGGTCGTGTGCGGATACAACCGCATCGATTTCGCCACGCTTCAGGGCGTCGATCAGACCGAGCCTCGTTTCCTCGTCCCGGAAGGGCGGATTGACTTTGCAATAGGTCAGGTAGTCGCCGACATCCAATTCGTTGAAGAAGAAGCTGTGAGCGGCGGCGGTGGTGAAGATCTTTGCGCCGCGTGCACGTGCAGCCTTCGCGATTTCGATCGTCCGCGTTGTCGAAACCTGATCCATGATCAGCGTACAGCCGGTTGCCTCGGCAAGTACGGTATCCCGCATGGCGCCGATCCATTCTGCTTCAACCGGAATACCTGAAAGCCCCATACGTCCGGCCAACTTACCAGCATTCATGACACCTGATCCTGACAGTGCCCGCTCGTCCGGCCGGGACATGATCGTCGCGCCGAGGCTGCCTGCGTATGCCATGGCGCGCTTCAGGATCGAGGCATTGGTGACAGGAAGATCACCGTTTGTGAATATGATTGCGCCGGAATTGGCCATGAGGCCAATCTCAGCCATCGCTTCGCCTTTCAGACCGGTTGTCAGAGCACCAGCCGGATAAATCCGGGCGGCGGCACTCGATTTGGCCCGCTCGGTGATGAAACGGACAAGCGCCATGTCATCGATGACCGGCTTTGTGTCCGGCATCACCACAAGACTTGTGATGCCGCCCGCCACGGCTGAGCGCGATGCTGTGGCCAGAGTTTCTTTCTGTTCAATGCCGGGCTCTCCGGTTTTGACACGCAGATCAACAAGGCCAGGCGCAAGACACAAGCCGCCTGCGTCGATCGACGCCTTGGCGTCCTCGTGAGGCGTGGTCTGCCCCGCGGAGATCTCTTTGAACTTGCCGCGATCGACATAGATCGCGCCGACCTCGTCGAGATTGCTCGCCGGGTCGAGCAGGCGGGCATTGTAAATGCTGAGGCTCATGTGCGGCCTCCCGCAAGAAGATGGAGCACAGCTTCACGCACAGCGACACCCATTTCGACCTGTTCCGTGATGACGGATTGTTCGCCGTCTGCAATGGCGCTTTCGATTTCGATGCCCCGGTTCATCGGACCGGGATGCATGACAGTGGCGTCCGGCTTGGCGAGGGCCAGCCGATCCTTGGTGAGGCCGAAGAAGCTGAAATATTCGCGCCGGCTGGGCAAAAAAGCCCCATCCATGCGCTCCAGTTGCAAGCGCAGCATCATGACGATGTCTGCGCCTTTCAGTGCTTTGTCGAAGTCGGTGGTCGCGCTGGCTGCGCCCCAGGTTTCGGTGCCAGAGGGTAGCAGTGTGCGCGGGGCACAAAGATGCACTTCAGCCCCCATCAGGTGCAGCACTTGCGTTGTCGAGCGGGCGACGCGGGAATGCGCAATGTCACCGCAAATCACGACTTTCAGGCCCTCGATCCGGCCTTTGGCGCGGCGGATGGTCAAGGTGTCGAGCAGGCCCTGGGTGGGATGCTGGTGCGTTCCGTCACCTGCATTTATCACGGCGCAATCGACTTTGCGCGACAGCAGTTTCGGTCCGCCAGAGGCAGAGTGGCGCACGATCAGCGCATCCGGCTTCATCGCGTTCAGCGTCATTGCTGTGTCGATCAGCGTCTCGCCCTTTTTCACGCTGGAGGCGGCGACCGGCATCGAGATGACGTCAGCTCCGAGGCGGCGGGCTGCGATTTCGAAGCTGCTCATTGTCCGTGTGGAGTTCTCGAAGAACAGGTTCACGACCACTTTGCCCTTCAGCACCGGGTCGGGCCGGATGCCAGCGCGTGTTGCCTCGGCATATCTGTCTGCGAGGTCCAGGATGTGGGTGATATCGAGAGGAGAAAGCCCTTCAATACTGAGCAAGTGCTCATGATCGAAGCTGTAGTGATATGCCGCCCGGGTCATGGAGGCCCTTTCGATTTTTGGCGGTTTAGGCCCGATTCCGTCGGGCTTCAAGCCCTCAGACGACGGGAAGCTGTGTAACCGCGAGGTAGAGCAGGGGCATGGTGAGCATGGCCAGGACCGTCTCGACTGCAATCAGGTTCGCCGCGAGTGGCGCGTCTCCGCCGAGTTCGCGAGCGAGGATGTAGGATGATGTGGCCGTCGGTGTGGCCGCACAGATTACCGCAATCGTGAGGGGTATGCCCGAAATTCCAAGGAGTAGGCCAAATCCAACCGCGAATGCCGGAAGGCCCACCAACCTTACCAGCGACCAGCCGAAGGTGCGCGGGCCGGCGCGGCGGAGGGCGGACAGATCCACACCGGCGCCTGCAGACAGGAGACCCAGTGCGAGTGCCGCGTCGCCCAGAATTCCGAGGCTGTCATCCAGCAGTTCCGGCAGCTCGATATTCGCCGTTGCCAGACCGAGCCCTGCCACACACGCGATGACGATCGGGTTTTTGACCAAAGCCAGCAGTGGCTTGGGGGCGGGTCCATGCGGCCGTTCCGCGTGGGCAATCAATGCATAGACGGAGAGTACATTTGCCGTCGGGATCATGGCGGCAGCTGCAATGGTCACAAGGGCGAGGCCTTCCTGCCCGAACAGGAGGCTACCGATCGAAAGGCCAATCATCGTGTTCCAGCGCACGTTCGACTGGATGACGGATCCGACGGCCGGGCCGGGCATACCGGGTAGGAAGCGTCCCAGCAGGCCAACACCGGCAAGAGCAAACTGCGCCAGGATCAACGCGCCAGCCAGACGCCATGGCGCCGTCTCAAAAGGTGCGTTCGCCAGAGTCCGAATGATCAGCGCCGGAAACAGCACGACATAAGAAAGGCGCTCAATGGCTCGCCAGCTCTCGGTGGGGATCCATTTGCGGACCGACAGGACATGGCCGAGCGTGACGATGGCGATGACCGGAAGCAGGGCATACAGAAATCCGCTCATGCGTCTCGCTCCAGGCGTTCCAGTGCCGATTTGAGAATGATTGCTGCCGCAGAGGCGTCGATCCGTTCTGCGCGCTTCTTCCTGGACAAATCCGCCTCCAGCATCGCCCATTCGGCTTCAGCGGTGGAGAGACGCTCATCCTGGAAAAGAATCGGCACATCGCGATATTTCAGGATGTTCCAGGCGAATGCCCGGACCGACTGCGCCCTAGGGCCTTCGCTGCCATCCATGTTCAGCGGCAGGCCAACGACCAGTCCCACTGCCTTGCGATCATCATACAGGTGGAACAGGCGGTCCAGGACGGGAGCCAGTTTCCGTCCTTTCGGAATGGTCTCGACAGGACTGGCAATCATGCGAAGGGCATCGCAGGAAGCCACACCCACGGTCTTCGTCCCGGGGTCGAGCCCGAGGAGAGGACCGGTGGAAGGGAAATCGGCGACGTCAACGACAGGCATAGGCTGCCCACATAGCGCCTTGATGGGGCGTTGCCTATGGCGTATTCGGGCGGCAGCAGTTCCGGAGAATTTCCATGAGTGTCACCAAGGATGATGTTCGCAAGGTCGCGCGTTTGTCGCGGATCGCCGTTGATGAAGCTCACCTGGAGGAGCTGGCGGGTGAATTGAACAGCATTCTCGGCTGGATCGACCAGCTGAACGAAGTCGACATCTCGGATGTGGAACCGCTTACTTCCGTGGTCGAGACCAAATTGCCGATGCGGGAAGATGTTGTCACAGACGGCAACATTCCGGATCAGGTACTGGCTAACGCACCTCGGACCGAGGACGGGTTCTTCGTGGTGCCGAAGTCGGTCGAGTAGGCTTCACACCGCTTCGGCGGCAAAATCTCCATAATCGATCAGGACTTCTTCGCCAGCGGCTATGTCGCGCGAGGCGCAAAGCGTGACGGTTGCCGTTGTGGCATCGACATTGAAGGTCGCATTAGCGTCAGGGGAATGGTTGCACATGGAGATGGGGCCAAATGCGACTGCGGCGCGCATCGCGCCTTCAGCATTTTCATCCACGTAGAATATGTAGTGGTACAGGCGCGTCGCCTTCACGTGCGCGGTGTCTTCAGTGCTGAGTATAAGCGCAGGCCAAGTGCCAATCTTGGTTCCTACAGCAATTTCGACGGCCGCGTACAAGCCGCGGCCGTGCAGGGGAGATTGCTTCACTTCGACCAACGAGGCCTGATTGTTGGGGGACATGCCGGTCACATACCATGACCGGCAAAACCCGGCATCAGGATTCTTCGGAAGAAACTTCTGATTCCATTGAATCCTCTTCCGGGTCACCATCAGAATTTTCTGCTTTGGGATCCCACTTGTACATGGATTTCACCACGCAACGGGCTGTGCTGAAAGGCTGGTTACGTTGAGGCATCAGCGAGTCGGAAACAACGATTCTGTCGCCATTGGTCAGGCAGCTGGTGGATGCGTCGATCTTCATTGTGACGGCATGTTCAAGCGGTGTACATGTGCCGAACACTTCGATCAGGTAGTGATCCCGACCTTCTCTCACGGTGAACGTGTCCCGGGTATTGTCCCCGAAACTGTCGATGTTGCCGGCAAAACAGATCCGGTCGACTTTTTCGCCGAGGCGAGGATCGTCAGCATATTTCGCGACGCCAGTAGGGTCTCGTTCCGAACCTTCGGTGGAGGCGCAGCCGGCCAGGGCAATCATGGCGGTGGCAAGGGTGAGACTAAGGCGCATGGCAATCTCCTTCTGGGCAAATCCAGTCTCACAATGGTGTGACGAACTGATATCTGCCTGACAAGCACTCTCACAGAGACTTGAACTTTCAGCACAAGCCGTCATAGCAGGCGAGCAGAATAGCCGGAGACCCGCTACGATGACCGATCTGACGAAGCTGACCCTTGCAGACGCCCTAGATGGCCTGAAGGCGAAGAAATTCTCGTCCCGGGAGATCACGCAGGAGTTTATTCAGACCATTGAGGGCTCGCGGGTCCTTAATGCCTATGTCGTTGAAACGCCGGAGAAGGCGTTGGAAATGGCAGACAATGCCGATGTGCGTCTCGCAAAAGGCGAGGGCGGCAAGCTAGAAGGCGCTCCCCTTGGGGTGAAGGATCTCTATTGCACCAAGGGCGTTCGCACGACGGCCTGCAGCAATATCCTCGGCGAATTCACGCCGACTTACGAGTCGACCGTCACGCAGAATTTGTGGGACGAAGGCGCCGTTATGCTCGGCAAGCTTAACATGGACGAATTCGCCATGGGCTCCTCAAACGAGACGTCCCGGTTCGGTCCGCCGATTAACCCGTGGCGCCGAAAGGGCGACAATGCCGGCCTGACACCGGGCGGTTCGTCTGGTGGATCAGCTAC
Organism: Hyphomonas sp. GM-8P; assembly: GCF_003263315.1. Classification (NCBI taxonomy): domain Bacteria; kingdom Pseudomonadati; phylum Pseudomonadota; class Alphaproteobacteria; order Hyphomonadales; family Hyphomonadaceae; genus Hyphomonas; species Hyphomonas sp. GM-8P. The sequence continues at coordinate 49,622 of NZ_AWFE01000057.1, read as the reverse complement.
CGCTGTTTCGGGCGACCTTTGCCTCGCAGCGACGGCATCCGATACGGGAGGCTCGATCCGCCAGCCTGCGGCGTTCACTGGCACAGTCGGCATCAAGCCAACCTACGGCCGCGCAAGCCGCTGGGGCATGGTGGCATTTGCGTCGTCGCTGGACCAGGCTGGCCCGATCGCGAAGACGGTTGAAGACTCTGCGATTCTTCTGGACGTCATGTGCAGTCATGACCCGAAGGATTCCACATCGCTTCAGGTCGATCAGCCTGACTGGCGCGCAGACGTTTCCAGAGGTGTCAAAGGCATGCGCATCGGTATTCCCAAGGAGTACCGGATGGATGGCATGTCCGAAGAGATCGATGCCCTCTGGAACCAAGGTATCGAGTGGCTGAAGGCCGCTGGCGCCAAGATCGTCGACATCAGCCTGCCGCATACGAAGTACGCCTTGCCGGCATATTACATCGTTGCTCCAGCCGAAGCGTCTTCTAATCTCGCGCGCTATGACGGCATGCGCTACGGAACCCGGGTGGATGGCAACAATCTGACCCAAACTTACGAAGCAACCCGCGCCAACGGTTTTGGCCGGGAAGTTCAGCGTCGCCTCATGATCGGGACGTATGTTCTGTCATCAGGCTACTATGACGCCTACTACCTGCGCGCCCAGAAGGTTCGTACCAAGATCCTGAACGACTTCGTCAATGCGTTCGAAAGCTGCGATGCGATCCTGACACCGACTTGCCCGTCGCCGGCCTTCGCATTCGGCGAAAAGAGCGGTGATCCGGTCGAGATGTATCTCAACGACGTGTTCACGGTGACGACGAACCTTGCTGGCCTTCCGGGCATTTCCATACCCGCTGGTCTTTCATCCGATGGCTTGCCACTGGGCTTGCAGGTAATCGGCAAGGCGCTGGACGAGTCAGCCTGTTTCCGCGTTGGTGGTGAACTGGAACGTGCAGCCGGATTCGTGGCCAGACCGGAGAAGTGGTGGTAGGCTTCACGCCATGAACCGCTTTCTTGTATTGTTTGGCATCATGCTCGTCATCTCGATCGGGATGATCGCGACGGCAACGATGCAGGCTGATTTCAGTCTTCTGGATTCGAAAGCCACCCCGCTTTGGCTCGCAGCTGTGGCAGTGGCGGCATATGTCGCTTGGCGTATCGATGGCGTGCTGAAACGCCGTGAGCGGCGACAGGATGCATCCGTCAGTGGGGGGCGCAGCTTCCTGAAAGCGAAAGTCTCACCTGCGCAATCGGCAAGGGCCTCACGCGTCGCGGCGCGCCGCAAAAAGCTTATTGCTGAAGGCAAGCTGGAAGCGGAACCCGAACCAGAGGCCAAGCCGGAGGCTGAGAATGAAGCCCCGTCCACGCGTGTCTCCCAGGCTGCCCCGATCAAGGATCGCATGGCCGCCCGGGCAGAGCGTGTCAGGCAAGCGAAGGAACAGGGGAAGCTTTAGGGGCTTTCTTGCGTTTGCTGGAAGGCGACACGTCCGTCGCGCTGACTGCTGGGGCTTTCGTGCCACCGCGCGGCCCATCCTCATCATCCGCTGCTCTTTCACCGCGATCCGCAATCCTGGTCACATGGACGCCGGCGCCGATCAGTCCGCCGATCGGACCGAACTGAAGCAGCATGGCGAGAATGAACAGGATCGGAATGTTCATATCCAGATTGCCAAGCGTCAGGAACAGGGCGCCAAACATGGTGCCGCCGAAGATGAGGCCGATGGCAAACCCGGCTATGATGTGACGCAGAAAGCCTTGCGCGATGTGGCGTTCATCGTCGCTTGCGCCATCAAGGATCATTTTGAAGAGCATTTTCTTTGTTTTCCCCTTCGCGCTTCCTCCCGAAGCAGTCGTGCAAATTTGCCGCACATCGCGACTAAGGAAAACCCCATAGTTTTCGGTAAGTCCATAAAACCGGATATTTCAGTGCGCTATGCGGTGTCAGCGCGGCTCGACAGGGCCATCCGCTGGGGGGTAAAAGGTCCGGATTCTGCTGTGACCAATCGAGGAAAGCATGTCTGTACGCACCCCCTACACGATCAAGGGCGACACAGGTGACTGGGAACTGGTGATGGGCCTCGAAGTCCACGCTCAGGTTTCTTCCAACGCGAAACTGTTTTCCGGGGCTGCCACGGTTTTTGGCGCCGATCCGAATTGCAATGTTTCGCTGGTCGACGCGGCCATGCCCGGGATGCTGCCGGTCATCAACAAGTTCTGCGTGGAACAGGCGATCCGGACGGGACTGGGCCTAAAGGCGCAGATCAATCACTACAGCCGGTTTGACCGGAAGAACTATTTCTATCCTGACCTGCCGCAGGGCTATCAGATCAGCCAGTTCGCGCACCCGATTGTGGGCGAGGGTGAGATCGAGGTGGACGTGGAACCAGCTCACGGTGGTGAAGCTTATACCTTTCCGTGCCGGATCGAGCGCCTGCACCTGGAACAGGATGCCGGCAAATCCATCCACGACATGGATCCGAATTCCACCTATGTGGACCTGAACCGATCCGGCGTGGCGCTGATGGAAATCGTGTCTCGGCCGGATGTACGCACGCCGGCGGAGGCGGCGGCTTATGTGAAGAAGCTGCGTGCCATCGTGATCGCGCTCGGCACCTGCGACGGCGACATGGAGAAGGGCAACCTTCGCGCTGACGTGAACGTATCGGTCTGCCGGCCGGGGCAGTACGAGAAGTACCGCGAGACTGGTGACTTTGGCCATCTCGGCACGCGTTGCGAGATCAAGAATATGAACTCGTTCCGCTTCATCCAGCAGGCCATCGAGTACGAAGCCCGCCGCCAGATCGAAATTATCGAAGCTGGTGGCAAGGTCGATCAGGAGACCCGTCTGTTCGATCCGAACAAAGGCGAGACGCGGTCCATGCGTTCCAAGGAAGATGCGCATGACTATCGCTATTTCCCGGACCCGGATCTTCTGCCGCTGGAAGTGGAAGAAGCCTGGATTGAGGAAATCCGGTCTACCCTGCCGGAACTACCGGACGAAAAGCGCGCGCGTTTTGAGGCGGACTATGGCCTCTCACGCTACGATGCGGGCGTGTTGACGGCGGAAGCCGACAAGGCCGCCTTCTTCGAGGAAGTCGCCAATGGACGTGATGCAAAGCTTGCCGCGAACTGGGTGACGCAGGAACTGTTCGGTTACTTGAACAAGGAAGGCCTGGAGCTGGCAGACAGCCCGGTCTCTGCCGCTGACCTAGGCGGTCTGATCGAGCTCATTTCCAATGATACGATCAGCGGCAAGATCGCCAAGGATGTCTTTGGGCGGATGATTTCCGGTGAAGGCAAGCCGGCCGATATCGTCGAGAAACACGGCCTGAAGCAGGTGACCGATACCAGCGCTATCGAAAAGGTCGTCGACGATATCATCGCCGCAAACCCCGAACAGGTGGCTCAGGTGAAGGAAAAGCCGAAGACCATGGGTTGGTTCGTCGGGCAGGTGATGAAGGCTTCGGGCGGCAAGGCCAACCCGAAAGCCGTCAACGATATCCTGAAAGCAAAACTCGGCCTTTAAGCGTCAGAGCGCTGCGCGGATTTTTTCTGCGATCGGCTCGAGTTCTTCCGGCTTCGCCATGCCACCTTCGGCATGGCGGCCGAGAGGCTTGCCTTCCCATCGCGGGATGATGTGGAAGTGCAGGTGATAAACGGTCTGCCCCGCCGGTGCACCGTTGAACTGGCTGACCATCAAGCCCTCAGGCTTAAGGGCTTTCTCAACGGCGCGTGCCACTTTCTGCACTTTCAGCATATATAGGCCGAGATAGTCGGACGGCATGTCGAGAAAGTTCCGCGCTTTTACCAGTTTCGGAATGACCAGCGTGTGGCCTTCGCTCTGCGGAAAAACATCCATAAAGGCGAGTGCGATGTCGTCCTCGTAGACTTTGATGCTTGGCATCTCGCCGCGAACAATTTTCGCGAAGATGTTGTTGGGATCATAGCTGTCGTGGAGGGTCATGTTGAATTCTTCGTTCTTTGGAATTGATGATGCTGAAAGAGATTAGGTCTGCTCACCCTTTTTAAAGGGGGTCCGTTCGGTCAGGTAGTCTTTATCGTGCTCCACAGCGGCGCGTTCGCGTTCCAGATAGTCTGCGACGGCATCCCGCAGACCGGGGTGGGCAATCCAGTGTGCTGAATACGTCAGTACCGGGACGTAACCTCGCGCCAGCTTGTGCCCGCCCTGGGCACCCGCTTCGACGACGCTGAGGCCGTTCGCAATCGCATAGTCGATGGCCTGATAGTAACAGGTTTCGAAATGCAGCATCGGCCGCGGATCAATCGTCCCCCAGTAGCGGCCGTAAAGGGTATCAGAGCCGATCATGTTCAGCGCGCCTGCAATCGCTTCGCCACTTTCCATCGCGAATACGAACAGCATATCGTCCGCCATCCGCTCACGTAGAAGCGAGAAGGTCTTACGATTGAGGTAGGGGGAGCCCCATTTGCGGCTGCCTGTATCCATGTAGAATTCGAAGAACCGATCCAGATGGTCTTCGGTAATCTCGTCGCCGCGCACATGGACGAAGTCGAGCCCTTCTTGTGCTCTGGCGCGTTCCTTACGCAGGTTCTTGCGTTTCGAAGATGACAAGGCCGCCAGGAAGTCGCCGAAGTCTCCATACCCATCATTGAACCAATGGAATTGTTGATCCGTTCGGGTCAGCATGCCGTTGAGCATGAGGGACTGGGAATCCTCTTCTTCGAGAAAATTGATGTGAAGGGAGGAAAGCTTGTTTTGTTCAGCGAAGCCTACCGCCGCGCTGAGCAGCAGAGACTTGATCCGGGCCTCGTCCGGTCCAGGCGCGGCAAGGCGCCGCCGGCCGGTAACGGGCGTGAACGGCACAGCGCTCAGAAGCTTTGGATAGTATGATCCGCCTGCACGTTCGAACGCATCGGCCCAGGAATGATCGAAGACGAACTCTCCGCGCGAATGCGTCTTGCCGTAGAGCGGCATCGCCCCGCGCAGCACGTCGTTCGCATCTTTCACGAGGATGTGCCGCGGGATCCAGCCTGTTTCCGGCGTTGCGGCGCCTGAACTTTCCAGAGCCTCCAGGAACTCCCAGCTCAGGAACGGATCCCTGCGAAACCCCGGCGGGTTGGCAACGGCATTCCACTCATCCGGGGCGACGTTTTCGAGCCCTGTGACGATATCGACGCGGAAATTCGTTTCGTCCATGGCTCCCAATCTAGGTGCTAAGGCGCCGTGAAACCAGCTCCGGGTCCATATGTTCGAAGATGACCGCGGCCTCATGGTCCTTGCAGCGGTCGAGTTCATCCTCACTGCGGACGGTCCAGATAACGATGGGGAGATTGCTGCCCTGGGACTTCAGCGCCGCGCGTTCGATGTCGGATGTATGCACGGCGAGATAATCAACCCCGTCCGTTACCGCGCGTTCAAGCACTGAGTCGAACGCGTTTTCACCAACCTTTGCCGTCGACCCGATCAGCTGGCCGCGCATCAATCCCATCGGCAAGGCGCGGACGGCTTTTTCGGAAAAGCTCATCGCAGCAGCGAAGCCTTTCCAGTGCGCCAGTCGATCACCGACTCGCCGGGCAAACGCCTCTGGATCAGTTTTCCCATCGATCTTCAGCTCGGTCAGCAGAGGAAGCTGATAAGGCCAGATGCGCAGGAGTTCGAGAAATGTCGGAAGGTGTTCCGATGAGCCGGCAAGCGAAAGCCGGCCCAACTCTTTTGCGTTCAGCTCTTCGGTCTTTCCGGACCGTTTTGTCATCCGGTCGAGTGTGTCGTCGTGAAAGACGACTGGCGTGCCATCACGTGCCGGGCGGACATCGAATTCGACTCCCAGTCCGGCTGCGCGGGCTTGCCGAAAGGCCTCAAGCGAGTTTTCAGGCGGGCCGTTCGCCGACCACAGACCGCGGTGCGCATAGCGGAACTTGCGGGGGTCGAACGGCGTGGCCATGACTAGTCGGTAAACTCGATGACGGCGTCCACTTCAACAGCGACACCAAGTGGAAGCACGGGGCATGCGACGGCAGAGCGGGCGTGACGGCCGGCATCGCCAAAGACTTCGACCATCAGGTCGGAGCATCCATTGATCACTTGCGGGATGTCCTTGAAATCGGGATGCGCATTTACGAAGCCGCCCAGTTTCACGACTTGCTTTACACGTGAAAGGTCTCCCAGGGCTGCCTTGCACTGGGAAATGATATTGATCCCACACTGCCGCGCAGCCTGCTGGCCGGCGGAGAGTTCCATGTGCTCGCCGAGGCGGCCCAGCATCCGGCCTTCCGCAGTCGCGCTGACCTGGCCGGAGATGAAGAGCAGATTTCCTGTGATGACATAGGGAACATAGGTGGCGACCGGTTTCATCGGTTCCGGAAGGGCGATGCCGAGGGCGTCAAGGCGGGCTTCTGGGGTACTCATGTATTTGGCTCCGGATTGGTATCAGCTGTCGAAGACTTGCCGCACACAGCGTCTGGCCGCAAGCGTTGTGCACCTATTCCTTCGGTTCATGATCCATGCGGGCCGCGCGGCCGGTCATGACTGCGTCTTTTCCGAACTTCGCCCGCGCGGCATCCGAGGCGCGTTCAGCGGCGGCACGCCGGGCGATACGAGGGTCCAGCAGGTCCACTTCGTCTGCGCGGTGATCTGAAAGTTCGGAAAGTCCAATACCGATCAACCGGTATTTCCGGCGCCCATCAGTTTCCCGGGCCAGGAGCGGGCGGGCAGCCCGGAAGATCGATTGCGCGATCTGGGTGGGCTCGGGCAGGGAGACGCGACGGGTGAGGGGCTTAAAGTCGGATGTCTTGAGTTTCAGCGTGATAACGGCGCCGACCACACCGATCTGCTTGGCCCGGTCAGACGTTTTCACGCACAGCTTCCAGAGTTGGTCTTCAAGCGCTGCATGGTCTGCGATATCTGATCGGAAGGTCGTTTCAGTTGAGACGGATTTGCGTTCTTCATCGGTGCGGACAGGGCGATTGTCCTGACCGTGTGCGACGCGCTTCAGCCACATGCCGGTCTCGCCATACCGGCCAAGCAACGCTTTGAGGTCGGCTTTCTGGAGGTCTCCGACCGTTTCAAAACCGTCCCGTTCCAGCTTGGCCGCGAATTTCGGCCCAACACCATGCAGGAAACCCACGGGGCGAGGTGCCAGAAGTGTTTCAGCTTCTTCCGGAGCGATGATCGCAAACCCCCTCGGCTTGTCGAGCTCGCTGGCGGTTTTCGCGAGGAACTTGTTGGACGACAGGCCGACCGAAACGGTGATCTGGAGTTCGTCTTCGATTTCGGCTGCGAGGCGGGCGAGGGAAGCGGCGGGGGGCGCTTTGTGGATCGCTTCGGTTCCCGTGAGATCCAGATAGGCCTCATCAATCGATACGGGCTGCACAAGCGGCGTGAGCGCCTCCATCTTTTCCCGGACAATAGCCGCAGCTTCTGAATATTTGTTGCGGCTAGGCTTCACTACGGTCGCTTCCGGGCACAGCTTCAGGGCCTGGAACATGGGCATGGCCGACCGCACACCATACAGGCGGGCGATATAGCAGCAAGTCAGGACCACGCCGCGTTCGCCTCCGCCGACGATGATGGGCTTATCCTTCAGGTCTGGGTTGTCTCTTTTTTCGATCGCCGCGAAGAAGGCGTCACAATCGATGTGTGCGACGCCCAGCCGGTGGAGTGCCGGGTGGCTGACAATACGGCGGCTGCTGCAGCTGGGGCAGGAATCACCATCCGTCTGATCGAAATGAAAACAGTCCCGGCACAACAGGCTCATAGTCATACGTTCATGCCATGTTCCGGGGCTGGCGGCAATCTGAAGTGACCCGTAAACACCCGTTAAGCTTTTGCCGTATAGCTGGTCTAGTACGGTAAGGTCCGTCGCGAATCGCTCGTAATCGTGGGGAAAAATGACAGACGCAAAAGCCAGAAAAGTACTGGTTGTTGAGGACAATGAACTCAACATGCGCCTGTTTTGCGACCTGTTGGACGCTTACGGTTATGAAACTTACCAGTGCCGGGATGGCGCCAAGGCGGTTGAGATCGCCCGCAGGGAACAGCCCGACCTCATCATCATGGACATCCAGCTGCCGGAAGTTTCCGGCCTCGATATCACGCGCTGGCTGAAGGATGACGAGAAAGTCGCCCACATTCCTGTGCTTGCTGTCACTGCTTTTGCCATGCGCGCTGACGAGCAGCGCGTGCGGGAAGCCGGGTGTGAGGGCTACCTCTCGAAGCCGATTCAGATCATGACCTTCATCAAGGCCGTGGAGTCGCTCATGCCGAAGGAGGCAGCATGAGCGCGCGCATCCTGGTTGTAGACGACATCGAAGCCAACCGACGGCTTCTGCAAGCCAAGCTGGAAGCTCAATATTACACGGTCATCCAGGCGGAGAACGGACCTCAGGCGCTTGAGGTCGCGAAGAATGAATTGCCGGACATCATCCTGCTGGACGTAATGATGCCAGGCATGGATGGCTATGAGGTTTGCCGTCGACTCAAGGAAGATCCGGCGACAGCTTTCATTCCCGTCGTCATGGTCACGGCGCTGAGCGACACGGAAGACCGCGTCCGAGGGCTTGAGGCTGGCGCCGAGGACTTCCTTACCAAACCGGTGGATGATTTTGCGCTCATGTCGCGCGTCGGCGCGCTGATGCGCTACAACGCGGTCGCCTCGGAACTCCGCCAGAGGCAAGCCAACGGTCTCGGAGGCGGACTCGATCTGGAGACCGCAAAAGAAGAATCCGACCAGCCCGCCCGCATCTTCATCGTGGATGACAATCCCCGGGCATCTGCAAGGTTGGCGGCAGTGCTCCGTGAGGCAGGCCATACGGTCGTGACACTGGCTGAAGCCGGCACGATGAGCAATCTGTCCCGTCTTGGCGTGGACCTGATGATCCTGTCGCTGCCTAGCAAGTCCTTCGATGCGCTGAAGCTCTGCGCGCATTTCAAAGTGACCGAGTCCACACGCGCAGTTTCTATCCTTTTGATCTGTGATCCTGACGATCGCGCCCGGGCCGCCAAGGGCCTCGAGATCGGCGCGAGCGACGTGATCCTGACGCCTGTCGACAAGCAGGAGCTGCTGGTGCGCGTGCGTACGCAGGCACGCCGGGCGCGCTATATCGAGATGCTCCGTAACCGTGTGGACAAAGGGCTGGAGCTGTCAGTCATCGACCAGCTGACCGGCCTCTACAATCGCCGCTACATGATGAGCCAGCTGCACCAGTTCATGCAGCGTTCGGTCATGGGCGGGCGCCCTGTGTCTGTCATGATGGCGGATGTCGATCACTTCAAATCCGTGAACGACACCTATGGTCACGATGCCGGGGATGAGGTGCTTCAGGAAATCGCAAACCGCCTGCGCGAGAATGTTCGCCCGATGGACATTGTCTGTCGTCCAGGTGGCGAGGAATTCCTGGTCATCATGCCTGAAACACCAGGTGATCTGGCCTGTGCAGCCGCTGAACGGATTCGCCGCGCTATTGCGGTCGCGCCCTTTATTGTGGGTAAGGCCGGGCTCAGAATCCAGATCACCGTCAGCGTGGGGGTCTCCACGATTGCTGGTGAACAGGACACGATCGCAGACCTGACGAAACGAGCCGACCAGGCATTGTACCAGGCCAAGACAACTGGCCGGAACAGGGTCGAGAGCACAGCCGCCTGATTGACTTGGCCGTCGGCTGTCCGCACAGACGGCGCTCAGCTCAGGGGATAAGGCGTGACCGACAGGTTTTCCGCGTTCCGGCATTCAGCCTATAGCCGCTATTTCTTCTCGCGGTTCTGCACGTCGCTCGGCGTGCAGATCGTTTCGGTCTCGGTCGGCTGGCAGATCTATGATCAGACACAAAATGCGGCCCTGCTGGGCTGGATCGGACTGGTGCAGTTCCTTCCGGCATTGGTGCTGGTGGTGGTCACCGGTGTCACCGCAGACCGGTTCGGGCGCAGAAATGTTATGGGGCTGGCCGTGTTCGTCGAAATGGCCTGCGCGCTGGCCATTCTTGCTCTCGCGCTCTCCGGCCATTTTGATCCGATCCTGGTGCTGGGAACGCTGACGATCTTCGGCGTTGCGCGGGCGTTCTACTCTCCTGCTTCCTCCAGTCTCGCGGTCAATCTCGTGCCCAAGGAAGACTTCGCCAATGCTGTGGGGTGGATCACGGCGTCTTGGCAGCTCGCTTCCATTCTCGGACCGGTGCTCGGCGGCCTGATCTATGGGATTGGAGCTCCGATTGCCTATGGCACGGCGGTTTCCCTGTTCCTGCTGTCCGGATCGATCATTCTCACCATCCCGAAGCCTGCCCAGAAAAGCTCCAAAGAGCCGACGACGCTCAAAACTCTGCTGGGTGGCTTCTCCTATGTCTGGAAAGAGAAGGTCGTTCTGGGGGCCATCTCACTCGATCTGTTCGCTGTCCTTCTGGGCGGAGCAGTCGCACTGTTGCCGATCTATGCGCGGGACATCCTGGAACTTGGGCCATCCGGCCTCGGCCTGCTTCGGGCAGCACCCGGTGTCGGCGCCGTGATCATGATCGGAATCATCACGGCATTTCCGATACGAAACCATGCCGGAATCATCCTTTTCGTCTGCGTGGCGCTGTTCGGCCTTGCGACCATGGTGTTCGGCGCGTCGACGCTTGCCTGGCTGTCGATCCTGGCCCTTGCGCTCGTTGGCGCATTCGACATGGTGTCGGTCTATATCCGCGAGATTCTACTGCAGCTATGGACGCCCGATGATGTCCGCGGCCGCGTGAATGCAGTGAATTCAGTGTTCCTTGGCGCGTCGAACGAACTCGGCGAAGCAAGAGCCGGTTTCATGGCGCATTTCTACGGCGCCGTATTCACCGTGGTGGCGGGTGGCGCAGCTGCAATCGGGGTGGCAGCGGCCTGGTCATTCCTGTTTCCTGCGATCCGAAGAACGCGCTACCTGCACCGGGATGAGATCCAATGAAAAAGCCCGCTCCGTGAGGGGCGGGCTCTTCAAAAGTTCAAAAGGATCAAGTAATTACTTGATTTTTCCTTCCTTGAACTCGACGTGCTTCTTGGCAATCGGATCGTACTTCCGCTTGACCATTTTCTCGGTCATGTTGCGCGGGTTCTTCTTGGTCACATAGAAGAAGCCGGTGTCAGCCGTCGAGTTGAGGCGGATCTTGATGGTGGCTGGTTTTGCCATGGCGCGGGCTCGCTTGTGCTAGCGTCTGAAATCGGAAAGCGGCTTAATGGCGGGGTGCGGGGCTCAAGTCAAGCACCCGTTGCTGTACTACAGCCGCTCGGTGCTGTGGCCGGAACGGGTCCAGCGCAGGAAAGGCGGGCCTTCCTTGTAATCTCTTGCTTTCAGACGGGCATCAATCTCACCCAGCATGAAGCGTGTCACGCTCGGTAGGTCGAGTGCCTGAGCATCGTCCAGCGTCACCCATTGAAGGTCGGAGAGCTCGGCGCCGTCCACTGGCGGGCGCTCGTCAATCAGGGCTTCTTCAGCGTCTGCCATGAAGAATCGCGCGTCGAAGCGGCGCGGACGGTAGGGCGGGGTGACGGCCCGGCCAATAAAGGTGAGCGGAGAAAGGTGCGGGGCGGCATCCAGTTCGTGGAACCGGTCCCAGCCTTTTGGCGCGGAGACTGGCATTTCGGCGGGCCTTGCCACCAGAAGACCCGTTTCTTCAAAGGTTTCGCGGATGGCGGTGAGGGCGAAAGCCCTCGGCTGGCGCCGCGCGTTGATGCGGAGTTTCGCTTCGACGTCCGGCTTCAGTTCACACCATGACACGGCCCGGCCGTCATCAGGGTCCACACGGCCGCCGGGGAAGACGTATTTATCCGGCATGAAGACATGCCCGCCGGAACGCTTGCCCATCAGGACTCTTGGCTTCGCAGCATCTCGCCGGATCAGAATCAGCGTCGCCGCATCCTTAGGGCGCGGGGAGCGCTGATTCTTCAGAATGACTTCGTCGTCGCTTTCCTTGTCGAAAGCCGTACCGATCAGCTGATTGCCTTTGTCGGAACTGTGTTTTTCGCCGTCAGGGATCACTTCCGGCTCCTCCGCTTATGCTTGGGCAGCGTTTTTTTATTGAATTTGGGCTTGCCCCGGCGGGGAGGTCCACCCCTGCCGCGAGGTGAACGAGAGCTGGCATCTGCCGCCTTGCGAGCCGCGGCGCGGCCTTTCGGCGCGGGTGCGGGCTCCGATAGCATTTCCAGCAAGAGGCCGCCCTGAAGCGGCGTCACCTCTTTCAGGCGCACCCGCACTGTCTGACCCATGGAATAGGTCTTGCCGCTGCCGCGCGCGTAAATCTCCATCGCCGCCTGATCGAGAACCCAATAGTCATCCGAGATGGACGAGATCGGGACGAAGCCGTCTGCACCAGAGCCGGCCAGGGCCACGAACAGGCCTGAGCCGGTGACGCCCATGATCCGGCCTTCGAACTCGGCGCCCACCCGGTCTGCCAGGAAGATGGCCAGATAGCGGTCCGTTGCTTCGCGCTCAGCTGCCATGGAGCGGCGCTCAGTCGTTGTGATGTGCTCCGCAATCTCTTCTAGCCGAACAGCATTCTGGTCGCTCAGGCCGTCCGGTCCGAGCTTCAACGCGCGGATCAGGGCGCGATGGACGATCAGGTCGGCATACCGCCGGATCGGGGAGGTGAAGTGCGCATACTTGGCCAGGTTCAGGCCGAAGTGTCCTAGATTTTCCTCGGAATAGATCGCCTGCGCCTGGGAGCGCAGTACCATCTGGGTGACCATCTCGTCATAGACGCCGCCGCGAATGTCTTCCAGCAGCTTGTTGAATTTGTGTGTCTGTGGGCGTTCACCGATGTGCCATTTGATGTCGAGGGTCTGCAGGAACTCTGCAAAGGCGGCAATCTTGGCTTCCGTCGGCACGTCGTGGACGCGGTAGACAAGCGGGCTGTTGGCCTTCTCCAGCGTCTCCGCGGCGGCCACGTTCGCCTGGATCATGAATTCTTCGATCAGGCGGTGAGCGTCCAGCCGCTCCTTGGCGATGATGCCCTGAATCTCGCCTTCCGCATCGAAGACGATCCGGCGTTCGGGCAGGTCCAGATCCAGCGGACTGCGTTTGTCGCGCGCCTTCGAGAGCGCTGCGTAGGCGCCCCAAAGCGGCTTCAGGACGCTTTCCAGCAGTTCTTCAGCCTTGCCGCCCGGTTTGCCATCGATGGCGGCCTGTGCTTCCTCATAAGAGAGCTTCGCAGCCGATTTCATCATGCCACGGATGAAGCGGTGCGAGCGCTTGGTGCCGGATTTGTCGAAGATCATCTCTACCGCCATGCAGCGGCGCAACTCATTTTCGCGCAGGGAACACTCGTCCGCCGACAGTTCGAACGGCAGCATCGGCACGACGCGGTCCGGGAAATAGGTGGAGTTGCCGCGCTTCAGCGCTTCCTTGTCAAGCGGGGAGCCTTCGGTGACGTAAGCCGCCACGTCCGCGATGGCGACGATCACGCGCCAGCCATCGTCCAGCTGTTCGGCCCAGACGGCGTCGTCATGGTCGCGCGCATCGTGCGGGTCGATGGTGATCAGCTGGACGGCTGTCAGGTCTTCGCGTTCTGCTGCAGCCGGTTTCGGGTCCCGCGCTTGTTCCAGTGCCTCTTCGGGGAATTCTGTCGGAATATCGTGGGCATGGATGGCCAGAAGGCTGGCAGACCGCGGATCAGTGATGTGGCCGATGACTTCGGTAACGATGCCATAGGCCGGGCCGTATTGCCGTCGGCTGACGGGCTTCGGCTCGGCGATGACGAGATCGCCTTCTTCTGCGCCGTTCCGGTCAGCTTCCTGAATGACGAATTCGCGCTTTTCCTTCCGGGAGGAGGGAACGACCTTCCCGCCGCGCGTGGTCTGACTGTAGAGGCCGACCAACTTGTCGGAGAGCTTCTTCTCGAACACGGTGATGGCGCGGGCTAGCCATTCATCGTCGCGCTCGGAGATCTTGCAGAGCGCGCGATCACCCACGGCGGGCGCCTTGGCCTTTGGCTTGCCGGATGGGCCCGCATAGCGGATCTCCGGCCCGAACAGGCCATTGTCGCCGACAGATTTGCCGATCAGCTCGCCATCCTCATCCAGATGGGTGAATTCAACAACGCCCGTGGGCGGCGGCCGGTCAGCCTGCGCCCAGGCGCGCTTGCCGGTACGCGCCAGCGTGCCATCAGCCTCCATTTCCTTGAGGATTTCGCGCAAGGTGGTGCGTTCCTTGCCCTTCAGCTTCAAGCCGCGGGCGATTTCCTGCTTGGTGGTAGCGCTTGGGTTTTCGCGAAGAAAGTCCAGAACAGTCTGGCGGTCAGGGAAAGTCATGACCGCCATATAGGACGAATCGCGCCGGATTGCGCGTGGGATTTACGGTTCCCGCCTTTTAGTCGTTCGCCGCGGGCAGGGTCATTAAATCGATTGGCGTCAACGCGAACGAGCCAAGGCGAGGCTTCCACATGCCTGTCAGCACTTCGTAATGCAGGTGGCGCGGGATGGTGTGATCTGCCGTGTTGCCCATGATCCCGAGCACGTCGCCGGGGCCCACAAGGTCGCCAACGTCCGGCCCGGCGAAGGACTCAAGGTGGGCATAGCGCGTATAGACGCCATCGCCATGGTCGATGACGAGCATGTTGCCATAATCGCTACGATAGGAGCGGGTACGAACCCGGCCTGCTGCAGCGGCGTAAACAGGCACCGGGCTGTCGCTGTAATAGTCGACGCCCTTGTGCAGGCGGCCGTTCCGCATGCCGAAGGCGGATGACCAGCAGCCGCCGCCGACAGGCGCCGTGGCGAGGCGCACCTTGTTGTTCACCAGTACGAAAGGCTTGTAGTCCTGGACTTGAAGATCCGGCCCGACGTCTGATGCCGTTGCCGTGGAAAGGCCGGGGCAGGCGGACAGGTGATCGAGGAAGCCGGAGCGGGAAGGCGTGATGGCCAGGATGACCGGGGGCGTTGTGACAGCTTCAGCCAAAGGCGCATCGTTGGTGAGCGTTAATGCCGTGTTCGACGCCAGCACGGCGCTGTCCTGCGCTGCCTGCGACATCACGAGAGAGGCCAGCGTCACCGCGCCAAGAAACAAGAATTTTTCCGTTCCGGACATGCCAAGCGTCCGTGTTTTGACAACACGGATTATTGAGCTACCGAAACGAAGGGGCCGCAAGGGGCGCAAACGCGAAGTTTATGTGAGGTGCGGTTAGCCTTCGTCCGACTTTGCAGCCTTCTTGGCAGGCGCCTTCTTCTTCGCCGGCGCCTTTTTCTTGGCCGGAGCTTTCTTCTTGCCGCCTTTCGTCGCCTTGGCGTTGATCAGCTCAATGGCCTGTTCCAGCGTCACGGCATCCGGTGTGACATCCTTTGGAAGGGTCGCATTGGTCTTGGCATGCTTCACATAAGGGCCGTAGCGGCCTTCATAGACTTCGATGGCGCCGCCGTCCGGGTGGTCGCCCAGCGTTTTCAGCGGCGTCGCGCCACCCCGTTTGGAGCCGCGGGCTTTCTTGTCTTCGATCAGCGCCACAGCGCGGTTGAGGCCAATATTGAAAACATCGGCAGGATCTTTCAGGTTCGCATACGTCTTGTGATGCTGAACATAAGGCCCGAAGCGGCCGAAGTTCGCATAGATCATCTCGCCGTCTTCCGGGTGCGGACCGACTTCGCGGGGCAGGGAAAGAAGCTCGACAGCGCGCTCCAGCGTCAGCGTCTGCGGCGTGTCATTCTTGGTCAATGATGAGCGTTTCGGCTTCTCGCCATTGGCCATCTCGACATAAGGGCCGAAACGCCCGCTCTTCAGCCAGATGGTTTCGCCCGTTTCCGGGTGCACGCCGAGTTCGTTCCCGTCCGGATCGATAAAGCCGGCTTCCTCGCCATCGGACGAGAACTGTCGAGTATATTTGCAATCCGGGTGGCGCGAACAACCGACAAAGGCGCCGAACCGGCCGACCTTGATGGACAATTCGCCTTCCTTGCAGAGCGGGCATAAGCGGGGCTGTTCAATCACGTTTCCGTCGGAATCATGGTCCGGAAAGACGTGTGCTGCGAGGGCTTCGTTGAGGGCGTCTAGTACTTCGCTGACGCGCAGGTCTTTCGTCTCGCCAATATCGCTTGCGAACTGTTGCCAGAATTCCCGCAGGAAGCTTTTCCAGTCGAGCTTGCCGTCGGAAATGATGTCCAGCTTTTCCTCAAGGCCAGCCGTGAAGTCATATTCCACATAGCGCTGGAAGAAGTTCTCCAGGAACGCCGTAACGAGGCGGCCCTTGTCTTCCGGGATCAGAGCCTTGTTCTCGAGGCGCACATAACCGCGGTCTTCCAGCGTCGAAAGCGTTGAGGCGTAAGTGGACGGGCGGCCAATGCCCAGTTCTTCAAGCCGCTTGACGAGGGAGGCCTCGGTATAGCGCGGTGGCGGCGTGGTGAAGTGCTGGGTCGAGTCCGCTTTCAGAAGGTCTGCATGCTGACCTTCAGCCATTTTCGGCAGGCGATTTTCGGAATCGTCATCATCGTCCCCGGCATCATGGCCTTCGGTGTAGAGCTTGATGAAGCCGTCGAAGACGAGAACCTGGCCGCTGGCCCGGAGTTGGGCGCGCTGGTCCTTGGACAACATGTCGATAGTGGTACGCTCAAAGATGGCAGCTTCCATCTGGGAGGCGACGGCCCGGCGCCACACCAGCGTGTAGAGCTTCCGCAGATCGTCATCGCCGCTGTACTGCTCCGGACGCAGATTGAAGTCCGTCGGGCGGATAGCTTCGTGCGCTTCCTGGGCGTTCTTCGCTTTGGAGGAATAATAGCGGGTCTTTTCAGGCAGGTAGCGGGCGCCATAGTTCGACTGGATCATCGAGCGCGCCGCGACATAGGCCTCCTCGGCCATATTGACGCCGTCGGTACGCATATAGGTGATGCGGCCTTCTTCGTAGAGCTTCTGGGCGGCCTGCATGGTGCGCTTGGCCGTGAAGCCTAGCTTGCGGGAGGCTTCCTGCTGTAGCGTCGAGGTTATGAAGGGTGGGGCGGGGTTCCGCTTGACCGGTTTGGCTTCGACCGAGCTGACGGAATAGCCGCCGACGCGAACCGCTTCGAGCGCCTTGTCGGCGTCGCCCTTGTCGCCCAGCGTGAATTTCTTGAGCGTCTTGCCGTCCAGGGCATGGAGGCGCGCCTGGAAGTCCGTGCCGTCAGGTGCTCGCAAGTCAGCTGCGACTGTCCAGTATTCCTGCGGCTTGAACATCTCGATCTCGTTCTCGCGGTCGCAGACGATGCGCAGGGCAACCGACTGCACGCGGCCGGCTGAGCGGGAGCCCGGCAGCTTGCGCCAAAGGACGGGAGAGAGATTGAACCCCACGAGATAATCCAGCGCCCGGCGGGCGAGGTAGGCATCGACCAGTTCGGCGTCGATCTGGCGTGGCTGCTCCATGGCCGAAGTAACGGCACTCTTTGTGATGGCGTTGAAGACCACACGTTCGACGGCGACATCCTTTTTGAGGGCGCGGCGCTTCTTCAGCGCTTCGATCAGGTGCCAGGAGATGGCCTCGCCTTCGCGATCCGGGTCGGTCGCGAGGATCAGCGTGTCAGCTTCTTTCAGCGCGTTGGCGATGTCTGAAATACGCTTGGAGGATTTCGAGTCAGCCTCCCAGACCATTTCGAAATCATTGTCGGGATCGACCGAACCATTCTTCGAAGGTAGGTCCCGGATATGACCGTAGGAGGCCAGGACTTTATAGTCCTTGCCGAGGTATTTGTTGATCGTTTTGGCCTTCGCGGGCGACTCGACGACGACAAGTTTCATGCGGGGTACCTCTCCAAGGGCGCGAGTGATGGCCGCGTCGACGAGGCCATGTCAAGGCTGGATGCGTGTCAGCCGTCTTCCCGGTAGGCGATGTAAGACAATGTGCAGAAGAGCACAAAAAGCGGTGGACTCCAGGCTGCAACTATAGGCGGTGCTGCACCTGTGGCTCCTAGGCTGGTCGAAAACTGGGTGAAGAAATAGAGGCCGATGGCCGCCAGGGCACCGATCGCCAGCAGCTGCGATGTGCCGCCCATCCGTTGAAGCCGCAGGCACACAACGGCACCAATGAGGCCCATGGCAACAAACAGGGCCGGCGTGGCCATCAATGCGTGCCAGCGCATCCGGTAGCGCGATGCATCAAGGCCAGCCGCTTGAGTCTGGCGGATGAAGCGGGGCAGGCGCCAAAAGCCAATCGTGTTGGGGGAGGCAAATTTGTCGAACAGTGTGACAGCGTCCAGCGGAGAAGGAATGGCGAGGTTTGGTTTCCGCTCCGGTGGCTGGTTCGGGATGTTTTCAATGACGTTTTCCAGCTGCCAGAACCCGTCGCGCAATGTTGCGCGCTCGGCATCGATGCGCCGGGCGAAGGCGAAATCGCTGGTCGGCTGGCTGCCGGAATAGAGGCGCTCTTCCTCGATCATTTTGACGTTCCGCAGCACGACGCCGCCCTGATCGACATGCTGGGCGTGGATCACGATCTGGCTGGTATCGTCACCCTGGCGTAGCCAGACGCCCGTATCCGAAACGGCCATCGCCGTGCGGCCCTTGTCCAGGATCTGGGCACGGGTGACTTCGAAAGACTCGGTGAGTCTCGCCGATATAGGATTGAGCAGCGTTGTGGTGGCGATCCCTACGACCAGGCCGAGGACGATGACCGGCGTCAGGAAGCGCCAGGCCGAGATCCCGCTGGCGCGGATGATCGAAAGTTCTGACCGGCGATTGAGCCGGGTGAAGGCCATCATCGACGCTACCAGCAGCGCAAATGGCAGCGTCTGTTCCATGATCTGCGGCAGTTTCATCAGGGAGAGCTGCAGCGCGCCAAGCAGGCTTAGGCTGACATCGCCGCCGACGGTGCGGAGCTGTTCCACTACGTCGATCATCAGGATTGCGATCAGCAGAATGCCCAATACCAGCGCCAGGCCGGACAGGCATTCGCGCAGGATATAGAACTGGATACGGGATCCGAACGGCATCAGGCGCTCGCTCCCCCTGCGCCGCGGAACAGGTCGATCTGGGGACGCTCTATGGCGCCGAGGTGTCGTCCGCGGGAGAAGTAGACATAGCTGAGGCCCACCATGATGCTGATCGGCAGGACCCATTGGAGCACATTCATGGCCGGATCGTCCGCCGCGGCGGATTGAGCGGTCAGTTGCACGATCAGGACCGTAATGGCTGCGCTGGAGGAGATGGCGATCCGCTTGGCATAGCCTTTCCGGCTGAAATCCCCGCCCAGCACCGCGACGATGGCAATCAGCGCCATCACGATATTCAGCAGCGGAGAGGTCAGGCGCGTGTTCGCTTCGGCCAGCAAAGTGTCTGCATCCTTCAGTTCAAAGTAGTTCGTCCTGTCAACGAAGAAGAGCTCATGCAGGAATTTGTCCGATGCCTTCAAGGCGAGGTCGGAATCTTCCTTCATGTATTCACTCAGGTCGAACGGATATTGCGCGAATTCAAGAATGGAAAGTTGCTGGTTTTCGTCCAGCTGCATGCTGATCGCGTCTCGCAGCAGCAGGGTCGGCTTGTCATCGATCTGCACCAGGGCGGCACTGCGGGCGAGGATGTCCGTCGGATAGACCGGGTCTGTCATGTCCGAGATGAGGACCCCGCGCAGTTCACCAGCGACCTGTTCGCGGGCATAGAAGGTCAGCCGCTCGCCATTGGTGGTGAACTGGCCTGGGCGGATCAGGGCGGCGGCAAGATCGGCCCGTGCCACAGCAACAGTCTCTCGCATGGCTCGCTGGGCCAGCGGCTGCACCCACAAATTCACACCGAGATGCGCAATAGCGCAGAGCACCGCCAGCCGCATGATGGGCGAAGCGATCTGCCAACGCGTCATGCCGGCGGCCTGCGCCACGACAATCTCACTGTCCTTGTGGATCCGGTTGAGCGACCAGACCCCTGCCACGAACAGGGCTAGAGGCATCAGTAGCGCGATGATCTGGGGGGAACCCAGCATGACGATGTAGAAATAAGTCAGCGCAGACTGTCGATTTTCAAGGATCAGGTCAGTGCGAGAGAGGCCTTGTGCCAGAAGCGCAAGCAATGCGAGCCCCCCGACGATAATCAGGACCGCGCGCAAGACTTCATAAAACAGGTACGACTGGACTTTCGTCATCGTGTGTCACGTGCCGGGAAATAAAGCAGAAACTGGCAGTTAACGGGCATATTTTCCCTGCCTAACGAGTTGCGCTGCGCGCGTCGATGCTTAGTTTCCGTCTCAAACGGAGATTCCTCACATGAAAATCACCTTCACTGACGCCGCCAAGGCTGACGTATTTGCATTCATCGTCGACGAAGACGGCGGCCTGCCTACGGCAGCGGCCTCTTTAGACGAATCGACCGGCGGGCTGCTTTCGGCCGCCATTGATGGCCGGTTCACCGGCAAGAAAGACCAGCAGGCCGTGATTGTGCTGCCGAAAGGCGCCGAAGCGCGCCGTGCCGTGCTGATCGGCGGCGGCAAGCCGAAGAAGCGAGATGCCCGTGTCCTGGAAGGCCTGGGTGCCAATCTGGTGAAGGCGTTCAACACGAGCGGCTTCAAATCCATGGCGATCCATGCCGGTTCTGCCGAGGATGCAGCTCGCATGGGCCTCGGCGCAAAACTCGCTGCCTATCGGTTCGACACCTATTTCACCAAACTCAAGCCAGACCAGAAGCCGAGCCTCACCGCGGTTTCCTTCGTTGTGGACGACACCAGAGCCGCCAAGGCGGCCTTCGCACCGCTGGGTGCCGCCGCCGAAGGCACGATGCTGGCGCGCGACCTGGTCAACATGCCGCCGAACGATCTTCACCCCGAAAGCTTTGCGGCAAAAATCAAGGAACTGGCCGAGATCGGCGTCGAGGTTGAAGTTCTCGGTGAGAAGCAACTGGCCAAGCTCGGCATGAATTCCATGCTGGGCGTCGGGCAGGGCTCTGTCCGCGAAAGCCAGCTTGGCATCATGAAATGGAACGGCGGCAAGGAAGGTGAGGATCCGGTGATCCTTGTCGGCAAGGGTGTCTGCTTCGACACTGGCGGCATCTCGCTGAAGCCGGGCCCGGGCATGGAAGACATGCGTGGCGATATGGGCGGCGCAGCCGCTGTGACCGGCACGATCAAGGCGCTGGCTGAGCGCAAGGCCAAGGTGAATGTCGTTGGCCTGATCGGCCTTGTCGAAAACATGCCGGACGGCAACGCCATCCGCCCGGGCGACATCCTCAAGTCGGCGTCGGGGCAGACGATCGAAGTCCAGAATACTGATGCTGAGGGCCGCCTCGTCCTCTGTGACGTGCTCTGGTATGCGCAGGAGCATTTCAAGCCGAAGGCCATCGTGGACCTCGCCACACTGACCGGCGCCATCGTGATTTCGCTTGGCCACCATCATGCCGGCCTGTTCACCAACAGCGACGAGCTCTCCGAGGAGCTGACCAAGGCGGGCCTGACCGAAGGCGAGCGCGTCTGGCGCCTGCCGATGGGGCCGGAATACGACGCGCTGCTGAAGTCAAAATTCGCCGACATGCGCAATATCGGTGGCCGGGCAGCAGGCTCCATCACGGCGGCGCAGTTCCTGAAGCGCTTCGTGAAGGACGGTGTGAAATGGGCTCACCTCGACATTGCCGGGGCTGCCTGGCTTGAAAGCGAGAAGCCGGCACTGGATGTGAGCTGGGCATCCGGCTTTGGTCCGCGCCTGCTGGATCGCTGGATCGCCGACAATTACGAGGGTTAGGATTTGAGCGAGGCGCCGAAGCCGGAATGGTGGTTTTACCACCTCTCCCGCACCACGCTGGAGCAGGCGGCGGCGCCTCTCATGTCCAAATGCCTTGAAGTCGGGTGGCGTGTGCTCGCAGTCAGCCCGAATGCAGACCGGCGGGCCGCGCTCGATGCGGCCCTCTGGACCTTCGATGACCAGTCTTTCCTGCCGCATGGCCAGGCCGAAGCGCCGGGCCTCGAAGCGTCACGCCAGCCTGTGCTCATTTCAGGCAAGGCGGACAATGTGAACGGTGCAGCAGCCTTGTTCCTGATGGATGGCGTGAAGGCCCCCGTCGATGCGCCTTACACGCGCTGCATGATGATGTTCGACGATGGCGATATGGATGCACGCGGCGCCGCTCGCGAAGCATTCAAGGCCGCCAAGGACGGGGGTCTCGTCACTCGCTATTTCCAGCAGACCAGCAGCGGCGGTTGGAAAGAGGCAGGCGCCTAGGTGTGATCTTTCAATAGGTTGTCCATTCGGGCCTGACCGGTGAGATTGAGGTTGCGAGACGTCAATTCCCGGAAAGGACACCGAATGGACATCCATGAGAATGCCCGCACCACGCCTCATAGTCGAGCCGAGATCGTCCGGCGTGTGATCGAGGAAGGAGAAAGCCGAAGCCGCGTCGCCCAGGCCTTCGGCGTCTGTTGCAAGACGGTCAGCAAGTGGGTGGACCGCTTCCTCACGGAGGGGCCCGAAGGTCTCCGGGAGCGTTCCTCACGTCCACACCGGCTGTATCGCCCCACGCCCGATACGATCGTGGAGAGGATCCTCGAGTTGCGTCGTCAACGCTTGCCGGGACACGAGATCGCCCACCGATGCAAGGTCTCGCCAGCCACAGTCAGTCGCATCCTCCGCGCCGCAAAGCTCAGCCGGGCCCGGGATCTCGATCCGCCTGAACCGTCCCGCCGCTACGAGCACCCAAGTCCCGGTGACATGATCCATATCGACATAAAGAAGCTCGGCCGCTTCGGGCGCCCCGGGCATCGCATCACCGGAAGCCGGAAGAGCAAGTCTCTCCATCGCGGTGTCGGCTGGGAGTACGTCCATGTCGCCGTGGACGATACCTCCCGCGTCGCCTTCAACCAGATCCATCCTGACGAAAAAGCCCCCAGTGCCGTCGATCACCTGAAGGCCTGTGTGGCTTACTACAATCGCCTCGGCATCATCGTCCGCCGCGTGATGACAGACAATGGCGCCTGCTATCGCTCTGACGCCTTCAGACATGCCTGCCGTGAGCTCGGCCTCAGACATGTCCGCACCAGGCCCTACACGCCCAGAACCAATGGAAAGGCCGAACGCTTTATCCAGACCGCGCTCAGGGAATGGGCCTACGCAAAATCCTACGATACATCAGACCAGAGAGCCGCATGCCTCCATGACTGGACGCATCGATACAACTTCCATCGACCCCATGGCGGCATTAAAAATCAAACACCCATCAGTCGACTCGGTCTCTCCGAGGACAACCTGTTGAGAGTCCACACCTAGGCCTTCTTCACGAACTCGGACTTCAGGCCCATCTGGCCAATGCCATCGATCTTGCAGTCGATATCGTGATCACCATCGACGAGGCGGATATTCTTGACCTTGGTGCCGCGCTTCACGACCTGCGAACTGCCTTTGATCTTCAGGTCCTTGATCACGGTGACCGTATCACCATCCGCCAACGGATTGCCATTGGAATCCTTCACCACTTTTTCGTCCGAATTGGCTTCCGCATCCGCTGACCATTCATGTCCGCATTCCGGGCAGATCAGCAGGGCGCCGTCCTCATATGTGAATTCGGACTGGCATTTCGGACAAGGTGGCAGGGTGCTCATTGGGGCAACTTTCCGGTTGAAGGACCTGTCCGGCCCTACGCCCTGATGAAAGTGTGCGCAAGCGCGGCGCTCTGTCCTTGCCCCTGCGGGCGGGCGCCGCTATAGGCCCGCCAACACTCCAATTTCCGCACAACAGGAACCCTCCCATGGCTGTCCAGCGCACTTTTTCCATCATCAAGCCCGACGCGACCGAGCGTAACCTGACCGGCGCCGTCAACGCCGTCATCGAGAAGGCCGGCCTGCGCATCATCGGCCAGCGCCGCATCAAGATGACCCAGGAACAGGCCGAGCGTTTCTACGCTGTCCACAGCGAGCGTCCTTTCTTTGGTGAGCTGGTCGAATTCATGACCTCCGGCCCGGTCGTCGTCCAGGTGCTCGAAGGCGAGAACGCTGTCGCAAAATACCGCGAAGTGATGGGCGCCACGAACCCGGCAGACGCTGCTGAAGGCACCATCCGCAAGCTCTACGCAAAATCGATCGGCGAGAACTCGGTTCACGGCTCTGACTCCGAAGAAAACGCTGCGATCGAAATCGTGCAATTCTTCTCCGAAGCCGACATCGCCGGCTAAGGCTGGCAACAAGCCCTTCTTGGCAGTGAAGAAATAATAGGGGTCCAGCCAGATGGTTGGGCCCTTTTTATTGGTTGCCTGCGCTGCAAAATGGCGCACCCTATTCGCTGCGCTTTAGGAAGGACCTCGTAACGCAGACCGGATGAAAGCCGATCTTTTGATAGAGCACTTTGGGAGGTTCTGTCGCCATACTACCAATGAGAATTTCCTCACAGGATGCTTGCCGGAGGCGTTCAGCAAACGCGGAAATCAAGGCTGTAGCGATCCCTCGCCGTCTGAATGCAGGTAGCGTAAACAGATCTTCGATCATTCCCATGCCATTTGGAGCTATGGTGGCTGAGCCATAGGCGCAAAGTGCATCATCGAGAAAGCCCAGGAAGAACTGACAAGGGCCTGACTTTCCACGGTATCCTTCTACAATTCCTCGGGTGACCTCGGCATCAAGGATATGTCCCTGCGTTCGAGCGCCCTCTGTGTGATCTGCACGAACGAGATCATGCAGATATCGCCAATCGCCATCTGTTGAAACCGGCTTAATTCTAAAGCCGGCGGGACGCCTCATGGAGACCTCACTTTGGAGCACCATCTGAATGATGGGCGTCTGTTCCTGATAGTCATCAAGCAAAAGTCGGGCGATGACGGCAGGTGACGTGAACGGTGTTGCGAAGATGTAAGAGTAGCCCACCAGCTTCGTTCTAGACGAGGCAAACTCCATCATCTGATCAATCTCAGCAGCAGTCCGGGCTGTCATATCAATAATTCGGTTGCGATCCCAAACTTCGGCTCTTTCCGTATCCTGCAGCGACGAACAGAAGTTCTCTTCAATTACATCCATCCCGATGGAGGCATGAAATTGATAGGTTTCGCAGGCTCGCTTCGCGAGGTCATGGATGGACGTCATCTGATCCCCCGATTGGTTCTGAGTTCTCGTGAGCGATGTTTACTTGTAGAAAACAGCGCAAAATGAACCCGAATTCTCAAAACGAGAAGAGCAGGTTGAAACTGAGTTCTCGTCAAGCGAGATAGCGGGTCAGCAGTATGGGCGTTCATGCCCATTCACTATCGATTGGATGCCAACACCTGCTCGCAGGCCAGCGCCAAAGCGCGCGGGTAGAGCTTGTGTTCCTCAACCAGGACCCTCGCCGCGAGGCTGTCCTCGGTATCGCCCGGCAGGATGGGCACCGCCGCTTGAGCGATGACCTTGCCCTCGTCCACCCCGGCCGAAACCCAATGAACCGAGCAACCTCCCTCGGCATCGCCCGCCTCGATGGCCCGCAGATGCGTGTGTAACCCCTTGTATTTAGGGAGAAGTGAGGGGTGAATATTGATCATCCGGCCTTTCCACCTGGTCACGAACCAGGGCGTCAGCACGCGCATGAAGCCGGCAAGGGCTATGATCTCGGTTCCGGCCTTTTCGAGTTCGGCATTCAGGGCTCGTTCAAAGGATTCCCGGTCCTTGCCGTAGAGCTTGTGATCGACGGATGCTGTAGCAATGCCAGCAGAAGCCGCCGTTTCGAGCCCCTTGGCATCCGGCCGATTGGAGGCCACCAGAACGGGCTCGGCTGGGTAGGATGGGTCGGCCGCTGCCTCCAGCAACGCTTCCATGTTCGAGCCGCGTCCGGAGATCAGGATGGCAAGTTTCAGGCGTCTCATGCGTCGGCAAGGCGCCCCAGAATGACCGGCGCTTCACCTGCTGTTTGTAGTGCGGCGCAGACCGTATCTGCGTCCTCAAGCGCGACGGCGAAGACGACGCCGATGCCCATATTGAACGTCCGGTGCATTTCGTCTTCTGTAACATTACCTGCAGATTGCAGCCATTCGAACACCGGCGGAGGCGTCCAGGCCTTCCGCTCGATGACGGGTACCAGATGGTCCGGGCACATGCGCGGCGTGTTCTCGGTCAGGCCGCCGCCGGTAATGTGAGCGAGGCCTTTTACGAGCCCTTTGCGGATCAGCGGCAAGGCAACGCTTGCGTACAACCGGGTAGGTGTCAGCAGTGCTTCGCCAAGGGTAACGTTCGAAAACGGCGAAGCACTGTCATAGGACAAGCCTTCTCGTTCCACGATCCGGCGGATCAGTGAATAGCCATTCGAGTGCGGACCGGACGAGCCAATGCCAATAAGCAGGTCGCCTGCCGCCATCGTGACCATGCGAGGCAGCACTTTATCCCGATCAACTGCGCCCACGACAAAACCTGCAAGGTCGTAATGTCCCGGCGGGTACATACCCGGCATTTCGGCCGTTTCACCGCCCACCAGCGCGCAGCCGGACTGGCGGCAGCCTTCTGCAATACCAGAGACAACCGCTTCAGCAATGCCTTCTTCAAGCTTGCCCGTTGCGAAATAGTCCAGGAAAAACAGGGGTTCAGCGCCTTGTGCCAGAACGTCATTGGCGCACATCGCCACAAGGTCGATACCCACCGTGTTATGGATGCCGGTTTCAAAAGCCAGCATAAGCTTGGTGCCGACACCGTCTGTGCCGGAGACTAGGATCGGGTCTGAATAGCCTGCGGCCTTGAGGTCAAACAGGGCGCCGAAGCCGCCCAGGCCTCCCATGACGCCAGCGCGACGGGTCGCTTTGGCGAGGGGGCCAATCGCGTCAACGAGACGCTCGCCTGCCTCAATATCGACACCAGCGTCGCGGTAAGAAAGAGAAGTCTTGGAAGGGTCGCTCATGATGACTCGCGCGTTAGCATGGGGAATTCGACTCTGCCAGTGCCGAGCGCGGTTCCAGCCCCGCACCGGACTTGCTACAAGGTCGCCAACCGAGGAGGTCTCTGACCATGATTCGTATGCTTCTTGCTTCCACGCTCGCAGCCATGTTTGCGGTTTTCAGTGCTGCCGCGGATACGCAGGATGTCTACACGATCCCAAACCTTGAGGTGGATGAAGTTGCGCCAACCCTGATCCAGGCGCGTGAGCAGGCCATGGCTGCCGCCCGGCTTGATGGCGCCCGGCAACTGATCGACAAGATTACGCTGGCAGAGGACCGCATTGCTGCGGGAGGCGTTCCGATAGATGGCGAATTGGCAAACAGGCTGTCTGCCGCAGTCGATGTGCAGGAAGAAACGGCTGGTGCGGGCCGCTATAGGGGAATCCTGCGGGTGGTCTACAATCCCCTGATGGTGCGGGCGCATCTGGATGCGCTGAAAGTGCCGTATGTTGATACTCAAGCCCCTCTGAGCCTGATGGTCCCATTGGCGTCTTCCGCACAATTGGAGGAAGACTGGCATGAAGCCTTGGGAGCCGAAAACCCCGGTGCCCTCGCGCCTTATGTGACTTCAAACCTGACGGGTTATACCAGCTATAGCGACTGGTATGCGCTTTCGCCGGAAGCGGGCAGCCTGCGCGCCCGCCGTGCAATTCTGGCAGAACTGATCGGCCGGGAAGGTGCATGGCGCGTCAGCGTTTCCATTGTCACAACAGCCGGAACGGAAGTGGTTGGGATTACGCTCCCGGCGCCCACACTTGAGGGGGCTGTGAATGCGACCGTCAAACTGCTTGAGGAAAACTGGAAGCGCGCGTCCATCATCCGTGGCGGCGACCGGACACAGGCCAAGGCAACTGTTCGCTACACATCGCTGGCGGAGTGGAACACGTTGCGTGGCGCCCTCGCCAGGTCACCACTCGTTTCCGACTTCCGGACGACGGCAGTCGCTCGCGATGGTGCCGTCGTGACATTTGCATATCTGGGCGATCCGCAGCGTTTGCAGAACGACCTGTTGCAGCGGGGTGTGGCACTTGGAGATGAGCCGCGCGCGGGCTGGGTGCTCCGTTCGGCCGTTTCAGCTGCAGGAGTTCCGTGAGCAAGCGGCCACCCCTATCGACCGGACAACCAGACCAGATGAGCTTCGCCTTTCCGGCAGGGCCGCTGCGGTTTGGCCAACTGGTTGTTACTCCTGCCAATCAGGCCGCCGTCAGCATTGTTCGCCAGCCGTCCAAGTGGCCCACGCCTGTGTTCTGCGTGACCGGGCCACTCCGTTGCGGATTGACTACGTTGTTGCAGGCATGGTGCGAGGAAACCGGTGGCGTTTATTTCGACGCGAACCGATTTACCAAATTGAAATCAGCTCAGCTGGACGAACTTGCCGGGAAATTCGTTGCGGTCGACAACGCAGACAAAGTTGCAGCGAACGAAAAGTTACTCACCCTCATCAATCAGATCTCCAAGGAAGAGGGCCGGTTGCTTCTTTCGTCCTCGAGCAGTCCGTCTCAGTGGCCCGTGAAATCGGCGGACCTGAAATCGCGCCTCAACTCCATGTCCATCGTGGAAATCTTGCCACCAGATGAGGCGATGCTGACCGGGCGGCTCAGGGCTTCTGCTGCGAGGCATTATCTCAAGCTTGAGCCGGAATTGGTCTCTTATCTCGCACCGCGCCTTGACCTTACTTACGAAGCCATTGAGGCGTTCGCGGAGAAGCTAAGTCACGGTGTCACAACGACAGGACGCGCACCTTCTGTTCCTCTGGCAAAAGAGGTATTGGAGGCAATGGGGCTGGCGGCCCCTGATGAGCCGTCATCGAGTTGACACGACCGGGGCCAACAAAGGGGATGTCCATGGCTGATGGAGTCGCCAGAACGGCGAAACAATTGATGGCGTCACCGGAACGATTCCTGAACCGGGAGCTGTCCTGGCTGGAATTCAATCGCCGCGTTCTGGAAGAGGCGGCCAATCCGAACCATCCACTGCTCGAACGCCTGCGGTTTCTGTCGATTTCTGCAAGCAATCTCGATGAATTCGAAATGGTTCGCTATGCGGGGCTGAGGGAGCAGGTTCGTGCTGGGGTGACCAAAACGAGCCAGGAAGGCCTGACACCTGCTGTGCAGGTCGAGCAAATTGAAGAACTGTCGCTGAAGCTGATCGCCGAACAACAGATGCGTTGGCGGCAGCTCAAAGATGAGCTCGAATCTGAAAATATTCATGTGCTTGCGGCAGGAGACCTCAGCAAGAAAGACTTGTCAGATCTGGACGATTTTTTCCGCAGCCACATCTTTCCGGTTCTCACGCCGCTCGCCGTCGATCCGGCGCATCCGTTTCCATTCATTCCGAACCTTGGTTTTTCTGTCGCACTCGACCTTGTTTCCAAGTATGGCGACGAAGGCCATATCGGCATTGTTCCATTACCAGCCTTTGTGCGTCGCTTCATCCGTCTGCCGAGCAAGCAGAAGGGGGTGCTAAGGTTCATCCCTCTTGAAGATGTGATCGGCCTGTTCATCGGGGATCTGTTCCCCGGTTACAAGGAGAAAAGCCGCTGCCTTTTCCGCATCGTCCGTGACAGCGATATTGAGATTGAGGAAGAAGCAGAAGACCTCATTCGTGAGTTCGAAGTGCTGCTGAAGCAACGCCGGCGTGGCCGTATTGTCAGGCTGCGTATGCAATCGAGCGCACCAAAGCATCTTCGGGAATTCATCACCCGTGAAATTGGTACCGAGAATGCAGATGTCGTTCTGTATGACGGTATTCTGGGTATGGCCCAGCTTTCGGAACTGATCGTTGATGACCGGCCCGACCTGAAGTTCCCGCCATATGATCCTCGGTATCCCGAGCGGATTCGGGAAATGGGTGGAGACTGCTTTGCTGCCGTCCGGATGAAGGACATACTGGTCCACCATCCATTTGAAAGTTTCGATGTCGTTGTTGAATTTATCCGGCAGGCCGCTGCGGACCCGCAGGTGGTTGCGATCAAGCAAACGCTTTACCGCACCACGAACAATTCCCCAATCGTTGCGGCGCTTGTTGAGGCGGCTGAAAATGGCAAGAACGTCACTGTGCTGGTGGAGATCAAGGCCCGCTTTGATGAGGAGGC
Organism: Hyphomonas sp. GM-8P; assembly: GCF_003263315.1. Classification (NCBI taxonomy): domain Bacteria; kingdom Pseudomonadati; phylum Pseudomonadota; class Alphaproteobacteria; order Hyphomonadales; family Hyphomonadaceae; genus Hyphomonas; species Hyphomonas sp. GM-8P. Next base: position 19,814 of record NZ_AWFE01000057.1, on the reverse strand, counting down.
CAATCTGAGGCTGGCTCGTGATCTGGAACGCGCTGGAGTACAGGTCGTATACGGATTTATTGAATACAAAACACACGCGAAGGTATCGCTTGTGGTTCGGCGCGAAGGGAGTGAGCTGCGAACCTATACGCATTTCGGAACGGGTAACTATCACCCGGTCAATGCGAAGATATACACCGACTTGTCCTTGTTCACGGCTGATCCCGCGCTTGGGCGCGATGCGAACCGCCTGTTCAATTTCGTCACGGCGTATCGGGAACCGCCTGAAGTCGGGCCGGAACTCGAAAAGATTTCGATGTCTCCCCTGAATCTGAAATCAAATCTCATTAAGTTGATCGAGGCAGAGGCGGCTGCAGCCAAGAAAGGTAGGCCGAGCGGCATCTGGGCCAAGATGAATTCGCTGGTGGACGGGGATGTGATCGATGCGCTCTACAAAGCCAGTCAGGCCGGAGTTCCAATCGACCTTGTTGTTCGCGGCATATGCTGCCTGCGGCCTGGAGTGGCTGGAATATCGGAAAACATCAGTGTAAAAAGTATCGTAGGTCGTTTCCTTGAGCATTCACGAATTCTTTGCTGCGCAAATGGAGAAGCGCTGCCGTCGCCGAATGCGAAAGTATTCATTTCTTCCGCTGACTGGATGCCCCGTAATCTGGATAGGCGGGTCGAGGCGCTGGTGCCTGTCGAAAACCCAACGGTACACCGTCAGGTTCTGAATCAGATCATGGTCGCCAACCTGAACGACGAATTGCAGAGCTGGCTGATGCGGGAAGACGGTTCTTATGTGCGGGCGAAACCTGAAGGAGACGGAAACGGATTCTCGGCCCACCGCTACTTCATGGACAATCCCAGCCTGTCAGGGCGGGGCAGCGCGCTTGAAGTCAGTCTGCCTCCGCGGCTGCAGCCCAAGGGGAGCAAGGGCTGATGCCGTTCCCGAACACGCATCGGGCTGCGATCATCGATATTGGTTCCAATTCGGTGCGCCTTGTCATTTTTGATGTGTTGGGCGCTTCGATCCTGCCAACCTTTAATGAGAAGGTGATGGCTGGCCTAGGCGTCGGACTCTCCAAAACAGGCAAGCTTTCAGGTCCAGGGCGTGAATCCGCATTGTCAGCACTGGCGCGGTACCGGGCAATCCTGAAAGCATTGAATCTCAGGAATTTCGTGGCTGTGGCAACCGCTGCTGTGCGGGCTGCAGAAGACGGACCTGAGTTTATCCGCAAGGCCAATCGGGTTCTCGGCCGGCCGATTTCGGTTCTTTCCGGCGAAGATGAAGCGCGTCTTTCAGCCCTCGGCGTCGAATCCAGCTTCCATGAACCACAGGGGGTCATCGGCGATCTCGGCGGCTCCAGCCTTGAGTTCATGCAGGTGGGCAAAGGCAAGGGCAAAGGTGAAAGCCTGATGCTCGGTCCATTATCTTTGATGGAGGTGGCAAGCGACGCCAAGGAACTCCGCAAGGCCATTCGCTCTGAGCTGAAGAAATCCGAAGTGCTTTCTGGCGCGAAGGGGCGCTTCTTTGCCGTGGGTGGCGCCTGGCGAACCTTCGCAAAAGTGAACATGGAGATGGAAAACTATGCGCTTCAGGTTCTGCACGGCTACCAGATGAACCAGGGGCAGATCGCCCGGACCGCAAAGCTTTGCATAGACTCCCTCACGAATTCGACATCCCGTTCCATGCTGGAGTCGATCGACAAGCGCCGGGCGAAGCACATGCCGATTGCTGCGATCGTGTTGGAAGAGCTGCTGTCGGTCAGCAAGCTCGATGGCGTATCGATATCGTCAGCCGGATTGAGAGAAGGTGTGTTGACGGATCTTACGGGCGCCGCGGTGTCCGATCCGTTGCTGGATGGCGTGATCGCATTTGTCCGTCTGGATCACAACCAGATCGCCTTCGGACAGGCGCTCCACGAATTCATTGCGCCAGCCTTTGCTCCGGAAGAGGATCTATTCGGCTCGCCTGCGGCTGATGTTCGAATAGAGCAGGCCGCTTGCATGATGTCGGACAGTGCCGGTCGCTTCCATCCGGATCACCGCGCGCAAATGGCTTATGATCAGGCGTTGCGTGCGCCGTATGCCGGTGTGACGCATGCGGAGCGGGCGATGATCGCCTATGCTGTCGGATGCCGCTATCAGAAGGACTTCAAGCGCCCGAGCGAATATGTCGCCCTCACCTCCGAGCCTCAGGCCGAGCGCGCCAAGCAACTCGGCAGCGCCATGCGCTTGGGCGCGGTATTTTCAGGACGGTCCGGTCCGATCCTGCGCAGAGCCAAGTTATCGAGAGATGGCGACAAGCTTTGTCTCAGCGTCGGAAAAGCTGATCAGGCGATGATCTCTGAAACGGTTTCGCGGCGCCTTGCGCAGACGGCGAATGCCCTGCGGCTGCAGCCGGAAATCCTTGTCGGTTAGATCAGACGTCGAACAGACGAACCTGGCCGCCTTCAAACGAGACTGCCAGTTTGCCCGACAGCAGAGCCTGTGCCTTTCGGCCGAACATTTCGTAGCGCCAGCCATTCATGGCCGCGATATCTTCTGATGTCTCGCCGCGGGCAATCCGGTCGATATCTGCAGCATTGGCGATCAGGCGCGGAACGACATCATTTTCTTCTGAAACGTGCTTCAGCAGGACTTTCAGCAGTTCAGGCGCGCCAGCCGGGATTTGTGCATTCTGACGGCGTGGTTCCAGCTCCGGTGCGAATTCGCCCGGATTGTCGAGCGCGGCCTGCACGGCATCCATCAGTCCTTGTCCGTGCTTTGAGCGGATGAATCCGTTCGGGACGGCACGAAGCTGATTGTAGTCATTCTCGCTGCGAGGCTTCTGGCTGGCGATTTCCTGAATGGCGTCGTCCTTAAGGATCCGGCGGCGCGGTTTGTCGAGCTCCTGAGCGAGCTGTTCGCGCCAGGCCGCTACAGCAACAACGAGCGCTGCATAATCCTTCTTCTGATTCCGAAGCTTCAGGCGTTGCCAGGCCTTGTCTGGGTCCGTGTCGTATTTCGCCGGATCTTCCAGATCCGCCATTTCCTCCTGAACCCATGTGAGCCGGCCACTCGATTCAAGCTTTTCCCGCATGATGAGGTAGGCGTCGCGCAAGTGCGTGACATCGCCAAGCGCGTAAACCAGCTGCTTCTGAGACAGGGGACGGCGCATCCAGTCTGTGAACTGGCTCGACTTGTCGATCTGGCGCCTGAGGACCCGCTGGACCAGATTGTCGTAGGAAATTGAGTCCCCATAGCCAAGCGCCATGGCTGCCACCTGGGTATCGAATATCGGGCCGGGGGGGTGGCCGATCAGGCGATTGAAGATCTCGATGTCCTGTCGGGCCGCATGAAAGACTTTTACGCGGTTGTCCGCGGCGATGAGATTAAGGAACGGACCGATGTCCAGATCTTCGGCGAGTGGATCGATCAGGCCTTCCACATCAGGGGAAGACGCCTGCACGAGGCAGAGTTCCGGCCAATAAGTCGTTTCCCGATGAAACTCGGTGTCGACGCAGATAAAGTCGCTTTCGGCCAGCTTCCCGCAGAAATCTTCGAGGGCCGACTGCTCAGTAATGGGAGTCAGGGTGTTGTCAGTCATCGCGGGCTTGCGTATCGCATCGCCAGAACAAATGCGAGAGTCTATTACCTCCCGCAAACATTTACTGGACTGACCTTTCCGGAGACTGATCCGATGCACGCCTATCGCACCCATACCTGTGGGGAGCTTCGCAAATCCCACGTTGGTGAAACCGTCAAGCTTTCCGGCTGGCTGCACCGCCGCCGTGAGCATGCTGGTGCCCTGTTTATTGACCTGCGCGATCACTACGGTCTGACGCAGGTCGTCGTGTATCCGAACGCGGCTTTCTACGAGGACGCGAAGCGTGCCTCCGCCGAGAGCGTGATGACGGTGACGGGCAAGCTTATCGCCCGGGATGCCGAGGCGGTGAACCCCGACCTTCCGACAGGTGAAGTTGAACTCCCGGCTGAGTCGCTCGTGATCGAAAGCGCGGCCGAAAAGCTGCCTCTGCCGGTCTTCGCCGAACCGGACTATCCGGAAGACATTCGTCTGAAATACCGCTATCTCGACCTGCGCCGGGAAACGCTTCACAAGAACATGACTTTGCGCAGCGACGTCATAGCGAGCCTGCGCAGCAGGATGGTCGCGCAGGGCTTCACCGAATACCAGACGCCGATTCTGACGGCTTCGAGTCCGGAAGGCGCGCGGGACTTTCTGGTCCCGTCTCGACTGCACCCAGGTGAGTTCTATGCTCTGCCGCAGGCCCCACAGCAGTTCAAACAGCTGCTTATGGTGTCCGGCTTCGACCGCTACTTCCAGATTGCGCCCTGCTTCCGCGACGAAGATGCCCGGGCAGACCGTTCGCCGGGGGAATTCTACCAGCTCGATATCGAGATGAGCTTTGTGACCCAGGACGACGTATTTAACGCGATCGAGCCGGTCATGCGCGGCGTGTTTGAGGAATTTGCTGACTGGGATGGGAAAGGCCGGGCAGTGCCATCGGAGCCGTTCCCGCACATTCCCTACGCCGAAGCGATGGAGAAATACGGGTCTGACAAGCCGGACCTGCGCAACCCGCTGGAGCTTGTCGACGTCACTGAATTCTTTGTCGACGAAGAAAAGACCGGCTTTGGGATCTTCGCCAAGATCATCAAGGGTGGCGGCAAGGTGATCGCCATTCCGGCTCCGAAAGCAACGGCTGAGAAGTCCCGCAAATTCTTCGACGACATGGACAAATGGGCAAAGAAGGAAATGCAGGCGCCCGGCCTTGGCTATGCGCGATTGAAGGAGTCCGATGCCGGTGGCGTCGATAGCCAGGACCCTGCCTTGAAAGGTTTCGCCCCGGATCATCTGGCCGCCCTGCTGGAAAAACTGGGCCTTGGGGCTGGTGACGGCGTGTTCTTCTCGGCCGGCAAGAAAGGCGATGCCTACAAGCTGGCCGGCGCCGCCCGAAACAAGATTGGCGCCGAACTGGATCTGATCGAAAAGGACGTGTTCCGCTTTTGCTGGATCGTGGACTTCCCGATGTATGAATGGGATGAGGACAACAAGAAAATCGACTTCAGCCACAACCCGTTCTCGATGCCTCAGGGGGGGATGGAGGCGCTGGAGGCCGCCAAGACGGATGAGGAGGTCCTCGATATCAAGGCGTTCCAGTACGACATCGTCTGCAATGGTATCGAGCTGTCATCTGGCGCTATCCGGAACCACCGCCCCGAACTGATGCTGAAAGCATTCGAAATCGCCGGTTATGGTCCGGAAGTGGTGGAGGCCGAGTTTGGGGGCATGTTGAACGCTTTCCGTCACGGCGCACCGCCGCACGGCGGAATCGCGCCGGGGGTGGATCGCATCGTGATGCTTCTTGCGGATGCGGAGAATATTCGCGACGTGACGCTCTTCCCGATGAACGGTCAGGCGCGCGACCTCATGATGGGCGCGCCCAGCCCTGTTGACGACCGCCAGCTGCGTGAACTGAATATCCGGCTCGCGCCTCAGGTGAAATCCTGAATCAGAATGCCCCGGGTTCATGATCCCGGGGCTTTTCTGTCATCAAAAACATCGGACTTATTCGCAATCTGGCAGGTGAAGTCCGCTGGGGAGTAGCGTGCTCTGAGACACACATGCGCCTTCAAAGTCGGCTTCCCGCCAGCCGTGAAGGCCAGTCAGATTGGCGTCGACGAACCTTGCATCTTTGAAGGAGGCGCCTTGAGCATTCGCGCCATCAAACTTTGACATCGTCAGGTTGGCGCCATTGAATATGGCGGACATCAAGATCGTCCCGCTCAGGTCGGCACTTGTCAGATTGGCACCGGAAAAGTCCGCCCCTTCAAGGGATGCAGTGGCAAGATTTGCAGCTGCGAAATTCGCGCCGACCAGCATGGCTCTTTGAAGATTTGTGCCGACGAGAACACTCTGCTTGAACTCGGCTCCAGACGCCTGAATGGCCTGCAAACGGGCGTTTACGAGATTGGCGCCGGACAATTTTGCGGACGTCAGGACAGCTGAGCGCATGTCTGCGCCAGTGGCCTGAATGCCTTCGAAGTTGGTTTCCTTCGCCTGCGCTCCGCGCATGAACGCGTATTCGAGGTTCGCTTCACGGTAGTTGGCGCCGCTGAGCGTCCATCCGGTCAGATTACGGCCTGAAAGATTACAGCCGCCGCACGATCCGACATAGCTCGGTGCCCAGGCAACCGGTTGACTCGGCTGGGTTTGCTCCTGAGCGAATGCATCAAAGGCAGTCGCAGAAGCAAGCGTGGCAAGGCTGAGCAAAACTCGGTTCATGGCATTTTGGATACCGTTTTGTTTCGCGTGCCAAAACTGAACAAGCTGTAACGACTGTTTCAAAGTCACAGGTGTTGCAGAATTGCCATGAGCGCAGAAGGCACGGGATCTGTCGTAGTTACTTCTGTTTTCGACCTTCTTCGCCACAAGTATCGCACTCGATGTCACCATCGTCGCTGATCTCGAATAGGGTGAAACTCCCGCAAACGGGACACGCATCGCCGAGATAGTCGGGGGCGTTGAGCTCTTCTGTTTCCTCTGATTCCGCTGCGGCTTCCGCGGCTTCGGCTTCTTCGTCCGCAAGTTTTTGAGCCCGTTTCCTGTCCAGGATCACGATATTGTCCGGCAATTGCCCCCTGGAGAAACCGCGAGAAATGATCTGAGCAGCTTCTTCGGTGAAGGGAGCGGGTTCGGTTCGGGTTCCATCAGCTGCGCCCCGGCCAAGGCCGTCATGAGTCACATCGACTTCGGCCAGATCGTCGCGTCCCAAATAGGAGACGGCCAATTCGCGGAAAATATAGTCGAGAATCGAAGTGGCGCGTGTAATGCGGTCATTCCCGGTGACAGCCCCAGCTGGTTCAAACCGGGTGAACACAAATGCATCGACGAATTCCTCCAACGGCACGCCGTATTGCAGACCGATGGAGGTCGCGATTGCGAAATTGTTCATCAGGCTCCGGAAAGCGGCGCCTTCCTTGTGCATGTCGATAAAAATCTCGCCCAGCGATCCGTCTTCGAATTCGCCCGTGTGCAGATAGACCTTATGGCCACCGACTGACGCTTTCTGGATGTAACCTTTCCGGCGATCGGGCAGGCGGGTTCGGGCAGCGCCATCCCCGGACATGATGTTTTGAGTGGGGACCGGGGGTGCATCTGCCTCTGCTGCAATTTCTTCCGCCAGAGCCGTAATATGCTCCATGCGGTCCTGCACGTCATCGTCCGGCGGCGCGCGGTGTCCGATCAGTTGAACCGAAAGCCCTGCAGACAGCGCGGCTTCAGCCATGTCCAGTCCACCCCGGCCGTCCACCGAGATCATGACATGTCCGCCAAGCGCTTTGGCGCATGCAGCAGCCAAAGCGACTTCCGCTTTCGGAGATGCGCCTACCTGAAGGCCGCAATCTGCCATGATTTCGGCGGTGGCATCTCCGTTCTCTCCAGAAATGGTTGTCTCGGCTGCCAGGATGTCCTTGCGCGAAAAGCCGATGGCCGAGAGGAGGCCGCCACCATCGGCGTCAAACTCTTCCGGCGCGAGCTTCAAATCGCTCGATATGATCTCATCACCCAGTACCCAGCGTGAAAAAGCAGCGTTCAGCGGCAGGCCTTCACCCAATGCCCGGGAGACTTTGTCGAGCGCGTCATCGGTGAAACCGCGATCACGCAGCCGGTCGAGTCCGAGCGCGCGGTCGAGATCAGACTCGGCCGAAGCCGCGATACGCTGCAAGGCCATCGGCAGGCGTTCGGGAGCATGATGCGCAATACCAAGACGTGCGGCGCGTGACAGGGTTGGGGTTTCGTCACCATAGGCGAGCACCGTCGCCAAGGGTGCTGTGCCATGACTTTCGCAATCGGGCAGAAACGCGCCAAGATCCGCGACAGGCAACAGCAGGACATTGCAGGTTCGCTTGCCCGATGCCTTTCGTGCCGCGAGGTTCAGAGCCTTCGCATGAGCGGCCGTGAAAGCCGCTCCGGTCACACCAGAACGGACCAGTCCGCAGAGTGCTGCCGCAATGGCGGCGCCGTCGGAAGAGGCGTAATCGACCCCCAGCGACATGATTGCGGCAGACAAGCCGGCAATGATGACCGCACCATCCGGCATCTCCTCAGCAGCCGCTTCCAGTGCTTCACAGAGATAGTCCGCTTCAATTCCGTCTGGACCGACGGCCATGGCGACATCGACAATTCGGGCTGCAGTGCCGGTCGGAAGGGGCGCTTCTTCCGTGAGAATGATCTCCGCCCCCTCCAAAAGCGCTTCAACCATGAGCTGTTCCAGCACCGGATCAAGCGTTTGGGGGTGGAACACGGCGGGCGCGGGCGCTGCGCCACCCACTGCTGCTGCGCGCAGGGCATCCGCTGTCCGCTGGAAACCGCCCGGCTGCCTCAAAGCCTCCTCCAGCACATCTTGAGGCAATCCAGCTGCAAGTGCTTCAGCCAGATCGGCATTACGAGGGGCATCGCCGAATCGCTCAAGAATCTCCGCAGACGCGAGTTGTGACACGCTAACCAGTGCTGCAGCCGAACAGGCAGCTGCTGTGGCCTTTAGTGATTCCGGTGTCATTGGCCGGGCTTTCCTGCCAGCGCCCCGGAACAGCTCGGACAGTGTGGTCTGCTCCGAAAAAAGGCCATCCGATTCGGCCGCAGTCAGGATTTCGGTTGCCCGCGTCTTATCCATGCCGTGTCTCCCCAGCGAATCACTTGAACAAGCGTGACCTTTGAACCCGTTTGGGGCAAGCGGTGCGAAGCAATTGCGGTCCTTTGCGCATAAGGGAAATTGCGGCGCATTGCCTGCGGCGGGGCTATGGATTAGTTGCCCCTGAGCCGCCATATTGCGGCCACCAACACACGGCAGGACAGGCCTTACGATGCTGAAGACACTTTTTACCTGGTGGAGCGGCCACACGCTCGGCGCGGCGTTCGATATCGGACGGCGCTCCACGTTCGTCGGCACGGATGAATACGGCAACCGTTACTTCGAGGAACGGAAACCGTCGATCGAAGGCCGCCGCCGCCGCTATGTTATGTACAAAGGCCTCGCAGAACCGTCCAAGGTACCGGCCGACTGGCACGGGTGGCTGCATCACACGGTCGATGAGCCACCGACCAAATCCCCGCTCACTCGGCGGGAATGGGAAACCGATCACAAGCCGAACATGACCGGGACGCCTTGGGCCACCAAGCCCAAGGGAAGCCTTTCAGGTCACAGCCATCGCCAGAAAGCGGCGGGCGACTATGAGGCGTGGTCTCCTGATGCGTGAGTCGATGTTTGAAACCCTGGTTGGCGCGCTTGTCGTTGCCGTTGCCGGTGTTTTCCTCTGGTTCGCGATCGCGCGCGGCGGGGAAGCATCTGCCGGACCTGACAGGTATGAACTGACAGCCCGTTTCAACAATATCAGTGGTATTGAGCGTGGGTCCGATGTCCGTATCGCAGGTGTGAAGGCCGGCGTCGTCAAAGCGATAGAGGGGGACCCTCAGCGCTTCGAAGCGGTCATGACCATGAGCCTCGATAAAAAGTGGCAACTGCCGGATGATACGGATGCGCGCATCTCGACGGACGGCTTGCTCGGTGGTGCCTATGTGGCCCTGGAACCAGGCGGTAGCTTCGACAACATTCCGCAAGATGGTTCAGGTGAGATCCAGTATACACGCGGTAGCGTGGACCTGCTGACTCTGTTCGCGTCCTTCGCCTCCGGCGGTGGCAATGGTGTTGGAGATGCCGCAGCGGCGTCTGAGCCCGATACCGCCGCGGAGGATGCATACCCTCTGGATGGAGATCAGTGATGTTTCGAGCGCTTGCTGCGGTTGCCCTTGTTGCCGGACTGGTAGGGGCGGCGCATGCTGCGACCTATGTCCAGAAAGACAAGGCGACCCTGCGCGCGCTCGACAAGATCACCGGCCGGTCTACTGATATTGAAGTCTTCGTAGGGCAGCCGGTTGTATTCGGATCGCTCAGGGTAGAGCTGGAAGTCTGCTACCAGACGCCCCCTGAAGAGGCCCCCGAAAGCGCTGCTTTCCTCAAGATATTCTCCACCCAACCCGTCGCCGTTGAAACCATGGATGCTGCGGTGGACGCGAATGATGTGGACACGGTGAGCGAGGAAAACCCGGAACTGTTCTCCGGCTGGATGTTCGCCTCGTCGCCGGGGTTGAGCGCGCTAGAGCACCCCGTTTACGACATCTGGGTGATCCGGTGCACCGCACCAGACCCGGTGAAGCTGCCAGACGGCCCGGAACGCCCGCAGTAAAAGTCCGCTTTCACTTCCAGTGCGGCCTTGAGGCGGCGCTTGAAGTCAGCCCGTGGGATTTCGATCAGGCCGAATTGTTCCAGGTGCGGGTTATGAAACTGCGCGTCCAGCAGGGTAAAGCCGCCCTCGATCAATCTTGCCACCAAGTGCACAAGCGCAATTTTTGAAGCGTCGGTCGCGCGGGAGAACATGCTTTCGCCAAAGAACGCCCCACCAAGGGCGACACCGTACAGTCCGCCCACCAGGGCTCCAGTTTCGTCCCAGCATTCAATCGAATGTGCGTATCCTTCGCGGTGAAGCGCGCTGTAGAGGTTCAGGATTGTCGAATTGATCCAGGTGGTCTCACGCCCATCGGAACTCTCCGCACACATCTCCATGACGCGTGTGAAAGCCGTGTCGGCGGATACGCGATACGGCTCCTGCTTCACCCTGCGTCTCAGCCGTTTTGGTATGTGGAAGTCATCCAGAGGCAGGATGCCCCGCATGTCGGGGTCAACCAGGAACAGGTTCGGATCATCCCGCGCATCGCCCATGGGGAATACACCCCGGCGATAGCAGGCAAGAAGATCATTTGTACCGAACCGTGCAGACATGGCCCCTATATGGAGACGGAGCAGGTCGGCTGTCTATTGGACGGTGCGCCGCGTCAGGCTTTTTCGTCAGCTGCGTCTTCCTCGACGATCTTGTTGTCCGCGAGGAATTTTTCCAGCCAGTGAATGTTGTAGTTGCCGTTCTGGACGTCTTCGTTCTCTACCAGTCGCCGGTGCAGGTCGAGGGTGGTGTGCACGCCGCCAACAACCATTTCGGACAACGCACGTCTAAGGCGCATCAGGCATTCCCGGCGCGTGCGGCCATGCACGATCAGTTTACCGATCAGGGAGTCGTAATGCGGCGGGATGCGGTATCCGGCATAGGCGGCACTGTCGAGACGCACGTCCGGGCCGCCGGGGGCATGGAAGTCAGAGATCAGGCCGGGTGAGGGCACGAAGGTTTCCGGATGCTCGGCGTTGATACGGCACTCGATCGCGTGACCGACGAGCAGGACATCTTCCTGGCTGAAGGAAAGCTTCTTGCCTTCGGCAATGCGGATTTGTTCGCGGACGAGGTCAATCCCGGTGATCATCTCCGTGACGGGATGCTCCACTTGAAGACGCGTGTTCATCTCGATGAAATAGAACCGGCCATCTTCGTAAAGGAATTCAATCGTGCCGGCGCCGCGATAGCCCAGCTTTTCCATGGCCTTGGCGCAGATCATGCCGATCTCTTCGCGCTGGGCTTGATTGAGCTCCGGTGAGGGGGCTTCCTCGAAGACTTTCTGATTCCGGCGCTGCAAAGAACAATCACGTTCCCAGAGATGGGCGACATTGCCGTGCGTATCCGCGATCACCTGAACTTCGATGTGGCGCGGACCCTGAAGGTATTTTTCCAGATAGACCGCATCATCACCGAAGGCGGCTTTCGCCTCTGTCTTTGCGGTGCGGACAGCGTTTTCGAGATCCGCCTCGGTCTTGGCCAGCTTCATGCCTCGGCCACCGCCGCCGGCTGACGCTTTCACCAGCACGGGGAAGCCGATCTTCTTGGCAGATTTCTTGGCGTCAGCGATGGACGTGATGGCGCCGTCCGAGCCGGGCACGCAGGGCACGCCCGCATCGATCATGGCCTGTTTGGCAGCGATCTTGTCGCCCATGATCCGGATATGCTCAGCCGTTGGTCCAATGAAGGCGAGGCCATGTGCTTCCACCATTTCGGCGAACTGGGCATTTTCCGAAAGGAAGCCATAGCCGGGATGAATGGCATCAGCGCCCGTAATTTCCGCCGCGGCCAGGATCTGAGACTTCTTCAGATAGCTCTGTGAGGAGGGCGCAGGTCCAATGCAGACGCTTTCGTCAGCCAGCCGGACGGCCATGGCGTCCCGGTCGGCCTCGGAGTGCACGACAACGGTGGACAGGCCCATTTCTTTACAGGCGCGGTGAATGCGCAGTGCGATCTCACCGCGGTTCGCGATGAGGACCTTCTGGATGGTGCGTTGTTCGGTCATGCTATTCGATCAGAATGAGCGGCTCGCCAAATTCTACGGGCTGGGAATCGGTGACATAAATTGCCTTCACCGTGCCGGCCCGGTCTGCTTCGACTGGATTGAAGGTCTTCATGGCCTCGACCAGCATCAGCGTGTCGCCCTTTTTCACCTTGTCACCAATTGAAACGAACGCTTTGGCGCCGGGTTCCGGAGAGAGGTAAGCGGTGCCCACCATCGGCGATTTGATGGCATTGTCGGGCGTTTCCACGGCAGCTTCAGCAGGGGCTGCAGCAGCGGGAGCAGCCGCTGCAGGCGCGGCTGCTGTGGCCACGGGCGCCGGAGCGGCAACAGCGGCCTGCACCACGGTTGGTGCGGGTTTACTCACGCGGACCCGCAGGCCCTCATGTTCAACTTCAATTTCACCAAGATCTGCCTCACGCAGGATGGCGGCGAGTTCCCGGACAAGTCCGGTATCAAGCTTGTTCTTGCCAGTGCTCATGGATTCTATCGTCCCTTATGTTCCCGACAGCTTTAGCGCGGCCATCAGGGCAAGCTCATAACCATAGGCGCCAAGGCCCGCAATCGATGCGTTCACTGCAGGCGCGACATAATTCACATGCCGGAATGACTCGCGCGCGGCGGGATTCGACAAGTGTACTTCGACAACCGGCACGCTACAGGCCCGCAGCGCGTCATGAAGCGCGACGGATGTGTGCGTATAGGCACCGGCGTTGAGGATTACGGCCGAAGCCTCTCGGGACGCCTCTTGTATCCAGGTCACCAATTCGCCTTCAGAATTGGTCTGACGCGCCTCGATCGGCGTATCACCAGACCGTGCCTTCAGGCGATTGTGGATATCTTCAAGTGTGTCACGGCCATAAATATCCGGTTCCCGCGTTCCGAGCAGGTTGAGGTTCGGGCCCCCGAGGACATATATCGGCTTCACCATGGGGTGTTGTCTTGCGCTGTAACGCCGGGCAAGGCAAGGCCTGCTGATGCGCGGAGTTGCAGTGGATGAATATAACGCTGAACGGGGAAGCCTGCGAAATTGACGCCGGTACGACTGTGGCGATGCTTGTCGCCATGGTGTCAGCGGACGACGGTCGGGATTCGCGCGGTGTCGCCATCGAGCGGAACCTTGAAATTGTTCCCAAATCCGAGCACGCCTCGACCGTCATTGAAGACGGCGACCGCATCGAAGTGGTGCAGTTTGTTGGTGGCGGCTGACAAGGCTGTCCTGTACGAAAGGCCCCTCTGCAGAATTGGAACAGTCTCTTGAACGACCCACTGATCATTGCCGGAAAATCCTATGCCTCGCGCCTTATCGTGGGCACCGGGAAATACGCCTCCTACCAGCAGAATGCGGACGCCGCTCGTGCGGCCGGCGCAGAGATCGTCACGGTCGCGCTTCGGCGGGTAAACCTGTCGAATCCGAATGAGGAACGCCTTACCGATTTTGTGAAGCCTGACGAATTTACCTACCTGCCCAACACGGCGGGCTGCTTTACCGCGGATGAAGCCGTACGCACCCTACGGCTCGCGCGTGAGGCGGGCGGCTGGAATCTGGTGAAGCTGGAAGTGCTGGCGGATCAGAAAACGCTCTATCCGAACATGCCGGAGACGCTGAAAGCTGCCGAGGCGCTCATCGCGGATGGGTTCGAGGTCATGGTCTACTGTTCCGATGATCCGGTTTACGCAAAAATGCTGGAAGAGGCAGGGTGCTGCGCGATCATGCCGCTTGGCTCCCTCATCGGTTCAGGACTGGGCATCATGAACCCGGTCAACATCCGGCTCATCGTAGAGCAGAGCCGTGTACCGGTGATCGTCGATGCCGGTGTCGGCACGGCGTCTGATGCTGCGATCGCGATGGAGCTCGGCTGCGATGGCGTTCTGATGAACACGGCCATTGCCGCGGCCAAGGATCCTATCCTGATGGCGTCCGCCATGAAGCATGCCGTTATCGCTGGCCGTGAAGCCTACCTCGCCGGACGCATGCCGAAGAAAATGTATGCCGATCCGAGCTCACCGCTCGCCGGCCTCATCTGAGACAAGTTCAGTTTGCGAACTACCAGGCCAGTCAGGCCTTCACGAGTCCGATCTCGCGGAGGCGTTCCATCAGGTAGTCCTGCGCGGTGACCGGCGGTTCGGCCTTGCCGCCTTCCGCGACACAGCCGGGCAATGCTTCGATCATGACATCCTGATTGAAGTGCAGGAAGAAGGGCGTTGAGTAGCGTGGGAACCGGGAGCGTTCCGGCGACGGATTCACGACCCGGTGGGTTGTCGATGGCAGCACGCCCGCTGTCAGCCTCTGCAGCATGTCTCCACAATTGATCACCAGCGCATTCGGCGGCGGGCTGACGGCAAGCCACTTTCCGGAGCGATGCTTGACCTCGAGGCCGGCTTCTTCGGCGCCCAGCAGCAAAGTGATGACATTGATGTCTTCGTGCGCGCCAGCCCGCACGGAACCTTCCGGCGGTGGGTTGGTCTGGGGCGGATAATGGAGCAGACGAAGGATCGAGTTTCCGACATTCACTTTGTCTTCGAACCAGGATTCCTCCAGCTTGAGATGAAGCGCGACCGCGCGCAGCAACTGGCGGCCGAATGTGTCGAGCGCATCATACAGCCCGCGGGTTGCCGTATCGAACGAAGGTACCTCCGGAACAGACGGAGTATCTGCCATGGTTTCCCGGTAGGGGGAGTCGGCTGGAAGGGCCCGGCCGGTGTGCCAGAACTCTTTGAGATCGGCTTCGGCTTTGCCTTTGGCATTCTCTGTTCCAAACGCAGTATAACCACGCTGGCCGCCACCGGCGCGACCGTCATATTTCAGCTTCGTCTCCTCCGGCAAGGCAAAGAAGTCTTTGGTCGCCTTGAGGTTTGCATCAATCACGGTTTGGGAAACCGGATGTTCGGAAATAACAGCAAAGCCGGTTTCGCGGAACGAACGTCCAAGTGCATCAGCGAATGCGAGCTTGTCTTCTGCCCACAGGGGGAACGGGACGGGTTTGAAATATTCGGTCATTTGTTCTGCCTAACCGGCTGGATTCATGCTGGAATAGGTAACTACCACAGGACGGGTGACTTGATACAGGCAAAGGCACTTCCAGGTGCCGGGCGATCAGGGCGAAACCCCAACAACCGCAGCCTATAAGACGATGGGGGCTTGCGGTTATCTCATCCATTCAATAGACCGGCAGTCCGCGCTGGAGAGGTGGCCGAGTGGCTGAAGGCGCGCCCCTGCTAAGGGCGTATACGTTAACGCGTATCGAGGGTTCGAATCCCTTCCTCTCCGCCAGCTTATTCTGTCATGTATTTGAAAATACTGAAATATTATCTTAATAGATCTTTTCTACCCACCCATGTACCCATCCAAGGGTTCTGGTGAAGGGCGTTTTTGGACGGTCAGGCATGGACAATTTGGGCGCCGATCTCTGCAAACAAGGCTGGGTCGTTCTCGCTAAGGATCCGGCGCTCGCTATCGGTCAGGCCCTCAACCACATAATCAGGCCAAAGCTCTAAAGCTGCCCGGAGGGTTTGCGCGGTCACATCGGCAAGCCATGCGTCCACGTCGGCCTGGTACTCGGGTGCGTTCCGTTCTAGGCGAGCAAGGCGGGCTTTAATGCTCATGGCTTCTTTCTCTTTCTCGCCTAGGATCCAAAAGGCTTTGTGGTTTTAACTAGAGAGCCTCTCTATCCCAATTCCTTCTAGTTCAGGCCGACCACGATACTAGAGTTCTAAAGCGGAGCGGATCTACTTCGCGATCTGCTTCTGCCGCTGCAGCCTTAATTCCACTTCGCATGATTCAATCGAGGCTTCCTTCTCCAGAAGGTAGGCCCGATAGGACTCGGAGAATCTAGAATCTGAGGGGTTTTTTATTGCCGTCAGGTCGAGTCGTTCGTCTAAACTCAACACTCCGCACTTGGAAAGCTGCCACTCCTCGAACCACGGATCATACGAAGGCATTAGTTCTCGCAATTCGTCACTTCCTATTCGGATAATTTGGCTCGAACTGGCTTTCATCATCCGGTCGATCAAGGACGCGGGAACGCCAAACCCTGAAAGCTCGCTGCGGACCATGCTTTCGAGTTCTTTGTAAGCTTGTTGTGCTTCAGAACCAGATAAGGTCCGGTTTAATGACGGGTCCAAATAGGGACGGTGCAATCCTAATGGAGGAATGGCCTCGTATCGGTTCATGCTTTCGGGATCGACAGGAGTTCCAAGAATGGCGCCGAACATCGCTGTGGAGAAGTCATTGCTCACACGATTTTCGGGGGCGATGTAGTGAGGGTCGTCGGGAGCAAAAGCCAACATGTTCGAACTGGAGTACCGGCGCTCTACACCCGCAAAAAAGATGTATGCACACGCACTATCACAAACAATCAACGAACGATCCGTGTCATTCACGCCTGCAGTGCGACCATAAATCCAAGTTGTAATCCAGTTTTCTCGAACGAGTTGGGCTATTTTAAGCGCCTCAACTACGTTTCCTCCAGGGCTTTCAAGGGCGATTACGATTTCTCGATTGGCGTTTGCGAGCTCCTGGGCGGCAGATTGGACATGCTCAAAATCGCCTAGAACGATTTCGCCTTTGATAACAATAAATGGCTGGCCAAAATTTTTGTCCGCTTGTTCTGAGAAAGGGATTCCAAAGATGTCGGCATTCGGGTCAAAGGAAACAATTTGAACTTCTGCAGCGCTTACCGTTTGTGGATTAAGTAGCCACAGGTAGCCAATAAGCGTGCATGCGGCCCAACGTGTCAGAGCTTGCCAATAGCGAAATATCGTCCCAACCCACATGAGTGCTCCCGATGTTCGATGCAGTCCCTCTTATCGAGGGAAAGGCGCCGATTTATTTGATGAACATGTCATACAGGTGGTCCTCATCATCGATGCATTCGCCTACGCCGGTGCCACCCATGGCGTTGTATCGGAACACACATCGGATACGGCTGCCATCGGGGGCTGACAGAATTGCCCGACCGTTACCGGTGGAACTCGCGCCGAAGAAAGTGGAATTGGCATAAGCAGAACTGCCGCCCGACCAGGCGGAGCCAAATGCTGTGCCGACGGATCCGCCATCCCGTACGAACACCCATTCGCCGGTATAGGTCTTCCCACCCAGTTCCACACTCAATTTGCCACTATCACCCATACTTGCAGGGGCTGTCCCTTTGCCAATTGGTCCATCGTCTCTGGGAACCAACGAAATTTGATGTGCGCACCCCGTCAGCGTGGCAACTGCCAGTATTGCTAAAATTCTCATCCAGCCCCCCTGTTTTCGCGCATGGATTGCACATTAGCTTGAAGTGTTTAGGTCCTTCAACCCGCAAACTTGAAACCCGTCCTGCCCCAGCAGGCGAAACAACGCAGCCTCCTCCGGCGTGTAGTTTCCTTCCCGGTAAGCCGTCCGGACCATCGCCTCCAGCACCGGCGTCGGGATTTCGTCTACGCTGGCATAAAAAGATGGGGTCTTGCTTTCGAGGCGATACAAGCGGGTCTTGAGGGTCATAAGCTGTCCTCCACCATGGCGCGACAGCGTGCCTGAAAGGCATCGCCGCTTTCACCCTCTCCGCACGATTGCTGCGTCCCGGCGTGCGGCCCTTTGAGAATGTAAGCCAATTTCGGTCCCAGGTTAAACGGCCCGTCCGGACTCGGAGCAACGGAACAGATGTAGATGACGCCAGGTTGTGGTCCGCGAGGCGCGGTCTGTCCTTCCAGTGCTTTCAGTCGGCGCGCAAAGCCGTTCATTGTTTCCGCTCCTCTGCTTCGCGCTCCTTATGCTTGCGCCGAGCAAGATCCATCAATTCCGCAAGGTTCAACCCCTGCGGTGGCGGATCATTCTCCCAGATGGATGGTCGCTCAGGAAGTCCCGACCGCTCCCTCGCGCGGGCGAGGCGTTCGCTGCGCTCACGCATCCGGGCAACCTCGTTCCCACGCTCCGTCGAGGCCTTCTCGACAGCCTTCAGGCGGCGTTTCATACCCTTCATAGGTTTCGCTCCTCTAATGCCTGAATGCGCGCTTCCAACTCGGTCAGCTCCAGCGTCTTTCGATAGCCTTCAACAATACCGGCCAATGCTCCCGCCTCGGAGGGTGTTAGGTTGCCTATCGCCACGCCCTCCAGCAGCGCACGCATCGCCTGGGCTGCACTTTCCGCCCCTGTCATAGGCGTCAGATCAAATGATACCGGCGTATCCTTGCGCGGCGGGAGGATCCGTTCGAGGCAAAGCCGCAAAGCCACCATGTCGCCACCCTTTGCGGCTTCAATTGCTTTGCGGGTTAGCTCCTCGCCCTCGCCATCAAGCAAGGCCTGGATGGCCAGGGTGGTCTTGTGACGTGAGCCTCTGGGCCTTCCAGGATTGCCGGGCTTGAACTGGTGTTCCTTGGGCGGCTTGCCGCGACCAACAGCATCCCGTTTCTTTCCCGTATTTTCGGGATGTCCTTTTTCCATCTTAGTCATGAGTTGGCTCCTTTCGTATCCAATCGTGAAGTGGGGGCGAATGGGGCGAACAGGGCGAACGGTTCGCCAGTATTCCCGTAGTTATTGCCGTTGTCGCCAGCATGCTTCAGGGCGAACGCGGGGCGAACAGGGGCGAATGGGGCAGTCATTCGCCCAGCGTTCGCCTGCATGGGGCGAACAGTAGGATGTTGATAGGATTCCGATTTGTTCATCGTTCGCCTCATTCGCCCCGTTCGCCTGATGGATGCCTTCCCAGCATACCTCGCGCCGCACATTTTGGATTGAGTTCCAGTAGGCCGTTGGCTTCCCGCATCCAGTTTGCATCCTTCAGCAGGCTGAATGCGTCCCGGCGGTCCGTTACCCTCCGCAGGTATTTTGGGCCACATTTGGAAAAGGTCTTGCAGGGTACATTGCCGCCGCGCTCATGCAGCCATGCAGCAATGGTAATTGCATCCTTTGCTGTAACATCCTGGGGGCCAATCCTTGCAAGCCGGACAGTCTCGGAAAGGAAATAGCGGGCGATGCGAATAGCGTCTTCCATTGTGCGGCCTGACACCTCGGTCTGGTTGTCAAAGGCGGCAAACGTTCCTGCAATGCGGGCGGCCTGTTCCTGTACCTTGTTCACCAGGTCGCTCATGCCTTCCAGGTCGCCTGCAGGGGCAAGGGACCGCTCAACCCCGTTCGCGTAGTCTACAAGTGCTTGCATCGCATCTGGAGTGAGGGGCAGCAGGTCGCGCTCGACAGCGCCGTCATCGCGGCTCACAGGCCGCCCAAGGAGGGCCTTAACGCGCATGGCAAACGACTGCACTTCGACTGTCATGCCATCCGTCTGCCATTCCTCCAGTGTCATAATCCGCGTGCCAATCGTGGAAGCCGGTTTGTGTATCAGGCAGCGCGCGAGGAGGCCTTGTCCCTTTGCCATCGGGTCAGCAAGGAAAGGCTGCAAGGCGACGGGCTGGGCCTGCAGGTGAACGGCAAGGCGGCAATCGTTGGCGGTCAGCGTCTCGGATTTGTCTTTTGAGCCCCTCAGCTTGTAAGCCTGCAGGCCGCCATCCCAGAACTTTGAAAGCCCCGCCAGGGAACCGAGGCGGTTCTCTGCTTTCATCGAATGCC